>JAZOPW010000033.1:0-4838 GCA_045655785.1 Eubacteriales bacterium | reverse complement strand
TTAGTGGCAACCGCAACCACAGTCATTGTAGCCGGTGTTGCAGCCGTTGTTACCGCAACCGCAGCAGGAGAAGAGGATGATGGCAAGAATGATCAGCCAAACCCAGTTATCGTTGAAAAGATTGCACAGACAGTTGTTCATAATCGGTTCCTCCGTGAAATTTCTGAAGAGCAGCGTCCGAATCGGTCGTTTATCGCTCCTCTGTTATCAGAATATGCCAAAGACGGGGGAATGTGCGTGAGATTTGTCGAAAAAAGAGGTGAGACCAATGCGGATTGCATCGGACTCACCTCAAAAGGTCTATTATTTGATCTTTTCAAACGGGCAGGTGTTGTTGATAAATATAGGGAGCAGACGAACCGAGAAGGAGAACGTGCTTTCCTTCAGCTGGAGATCCGAATCGAGCGCAGGACCGCAGGAGTTGGAGCCGATTCCGCTGTGACGGTAGTCGAGGTTGACAACCGTTTCGGCAAGAGGTGTAAGCTCATAATCGTGTGCGGTCTCTGTCAACTGCTTTGCGGTAAAGTGTGCGCAGTTGAAGCTGAAGAAGGGAGATCCTTCTGTATTGGTTGCAAGCAGACCCTGTCCTGCGAGGTTGGAGACCTCTACCCAGCGGGTGTCGGTGTGTGCCATGTTTTCCTGCGGACGGACGTAGGGCTCAAAATGCTCGGTGACCGTAGTGCTGAAGCGGCTGACACGAGAAGCATGACGCTTGTCGATATAGGATTCGACGGGACCTCTTCCAAAGTAGGAGAGCTGCTCGCAATCTGCGGGCATTTTGAATTCAAAGCCGAAGCGCGGGATGAAGGGCTTGCCCTGTGCAAGCTGAACGTCTGTGGAAAGGGTCACGCCTTCGCCGCGTGTAAAGGTATAAACGGTATTCAGACGGAGAAGGGGACGCTTGGCATCTGCGCCCATCGAAAGCGAAGCGCAAACGCGGACGGTATCGGCGGTGACCTCTTCCACCTTGCAGTCATAGCATTTGACGCACATTCTTTCATAGCCCTCGTTGATCCAATCGCGCTTGATCTTTCGGTCATTATCTGTCGGAGCGCGCCAGATCGTGGGGGTAACAGCCGATTCCAGAAGCTCCTTGCCGTTGTGGATCATGGAGGAGATCAGACCGTGGTCACGGTCAACGGTGTAAACCGTTTCGCCGTCGGTGACACGAATCGCGCTGTTGTCCTCTGCTACGGTGAAGGAGCCGCGAATAGAGGGTGCGCTGACGGGCGTGAGTGCTTTTGCGGACAGCTCGAGCTGTTCGAAGCATACTTCATAGCCAATATCAGCCCAAGGCTGTGCTACGTTGCTGCGGAAGTAGAGATTGAGGTAGCAGAATCCGTCGAGTGCATCGATGCCGTCAAGATCCAGCGCATAGGTGCGGTTGTGTTGCGGTGCAACATTGAGCGAGGTGATTCTGCCTTGCTTGACAACTCTGCCGTTTCTTTCAACCGTCCAATACAGATCGAGGTCGGAAAGGCTTGTAAAGAAGCGCATGTTGCGAAGCGTTACGGTCTTCTTTTCGGGATCGAATTTTGTAACACGGCAGGGACGAAGCACCTGCTTAAGCTCCAGCATACCGGTGTGAGGACGGCGGTCGGGATAGAGCAGACCGTCCACGCAGAAGTTGCTGTCGTGGAGGAAGTTTCCAAGGTCACCGCCGTAAACATAAGCAGGCTTGCCCACCGTGCCAATGTCAACCGAGTGATCGAGCATTTCCCATACACAGCCGCCAAAGAAGTTATCATATTTGTAAATGGCTTCCCAATAGGCTTCCAGGTCACCGGGACCGTTGCCCATTGCGTGGCTGTACTCGCAAAGGAAGAGCGGCTTATGGTAGTTCTTTTTATCGGTCAGATATTTAAGAATGGTACACTTGATGCCGTTTCCAAGTTGTTCGGGCTTCATTCCGAGCGGCAGGTACATACCGCTTTCAATATCAATATAGTCAAAGTTGATACGGGGCTCCTTGCCCTCTGCCTTGGTGTAGAGAACGTCGGCTCTTCTGGAAGCGTCCTCGGCATGCACGATGCAGCCGGGGGCGCGCTTGTGGAAATATTCGGACATCAGGCGATGGTTGAGTCCGGTTCCGCTTTCATTGCCGACCGACCACATCAGAATGCAGGCGTGGTTCTTATCGCGCTCGAACATTCTTTCTGCACGGTCCATATAGGCTTCGGTCCACTCGGGATTGTCGGTAAACTCATCCCAATTTCCAACGGCCTGCATGCCGTGGGTCTCAATGTCGGTCTCGTCGCAGACATAGAAGCCGAGACGGTCGCACAGCTCTAAGAATCGGGGATCGTTGGGGTAGTGGCTGGTACGGATCATGTTTACGTTGTGTGCTTTCAGGATATACAGGTCGCGGAGCATATGATCCATTGGGGTGGCAGAGCCGAGGTTCGGGTGGCTGTCGTGGCGGTTGACGCCTTTTGCCTTCACCTTTTTGCCGTTGACGTATACGACCGCGCCCTTGATCTCATATCGGCGCACACCGAATTCCTGACGAATATGCTCGTCGCCGCAAACAAGGTAAAGCTCATACAGTGCGGGGATCTCGTCGCTCCACAGCTTGGGTGCGTCGATATCCAGCGTCAGGGTTGCTTTGCCGTCTGCCGTCAACTTTCCGTTTGCCAATTCCTTGCCGCAGGGGCAGACCACGCGGTAGGATACATCTGCCTTACCGTTGAGATCCAGCTCGGCGGTCAAGGTTGCTTTGGAGAAATCCTCGTTCGGGATCGCGCGGACATAAAGATCGGTTAGATGCACCTTGTCGCGCAGGAGCAGGTAGACCTCACGGAAGATACCCGAGGAGCGGATCTTGTCCTGGTCCTCAAGGTAAGAGCCGTCGCACCATTTCAGCACAAGAACCTTGATGTTATTTGTGCCTGCAACCAGATAGTCGTTTACGGGAATCTCGGAGGTCATATGGCTGACCTGGCTGTAAGCAACAAAGCGATTGTTGATATAAAGATAGAAGCAGGAATCCACGCCCTCAAATACCATTTTCACAGTGCGATCCTTCAGCACCTCTGCGTCTACCTCGAAATTGCGCTCATAAAGTCCGCAGGGGTTGTCATCGGGAACGTGAGGCGCGTCAACGGGGAAGGGATAGCGCACGTTGGTATAGTGTGGGGTATCATAGCCGCGACCCAGCGCATACTGCCAGCTCATAGGAACGTTGAGCTTGTCGGAGCCCTCCGAGGTGTACGTGGGAGAGGTGAAGTCCTCCACGTCATTGAGCGACTTGTAGAAGCGGAAGCTCCACTCACCGCAAAGCGAGAGGAAACGGTCGCTTGACGCGCGATTTCCGGTTGCGGCAGCGGCATCACTGTGGTAGGGAACGAAATATGCGCGCGGCTTGTCGCAGCCAACGTGCAGATGCTCCAGCGATTTGTGATAGATCAGTTCTGGTTTCATTGCAAAAATCCTTTCCGTATTTGATTTCTAATTTTTGATACGTTTCAACACTTTATTATGGCATATTTTGATCGATTTGTCAAGCAAAAAACAAATTTTTTCAATAATTTTATATAGATTGCAAAATAATACAACTATTTTGAGGCGGAGGCTACGTTTTAGAGCGAGTGCGGAGGGAATAGGGGGTAACGCCCTTAATTTTTTTGTAAACGGTAATAAAATAGGACACGTTGTTGAAACCGCAATCGGCGGCAATCTCTGTGACTGATTTTTCGGTGGAAAGCAGCTCCTTTTCGGCGTGATTGACGCGCGTGATGTTCAGATATTCCTTGAAGCTCTTGCCCGTTACACGCAAAAAACAGCGCGAAAAATAGCTGTAGCTCATAAACGCGAGAGAAGCGCAATCGGTGGCGGTCAGGTTCTCTGCATAATGGGCGTTGATATGAACGGTTACATCGTATATGTGACGCAGGGCATCATTCCCGAGTAAGGCTTGGGTGTCATGTTCCTTTGGGAGCAGATCACGGAGCAGGGCGCGTAGAACCGATGCAGCGCCGATCTTCATGGAGAGGTCCGATCCAACCTCTGCATCCTCGTTGGCATCGATCAGGATCTGTAGGGCGGCGTGCAGTCCGTTTTTTTCGGATTCCTCTGCCGACCACACCCACTTCTCATTTTTGGCATTGAGTGCCAGCTGTAAGAGATAGCTTTCTCTGTGCTCGGGAGTGGCAAGATCCATAATCAGTGCGGGGCTGAATTTGAACACATGGTATCCCGCCTCACCGTCCTCCTCGGCAAACACTTGGTGAATGGTGTTGGAGCGGAACAGCACAACGTCTCCGCGCTTGACGTGCGTCTCCTTATCATCTGCATATATTTGCAATTTTCCCATGTCAATAAACAAAAGCTCGATTGCCGAGTGAATGTGCGGTCGGACCGACCGCTTTTTTACGGAACGTGTGGAATAAAAGAATTCAATTCCGGTTTTGGAGATGATCTCCTGCTCCGGCTCGATTCTGTATTGCTTCATGACTGTCACCCCCAAAAAATCGAAATGACAAATAATTGATATTTTTGTCCTTTTTTATTATAGCATAATTCAGAGAAAAATGCTACTATAATAATAGTTTTTTCAGAAAAATTTTCGGTTTGTCAAATTGACCGACCGTGGGAGGTATTTATGTACACAAAGCTCAGAAAAGTAAAGCATTATCTCGATATTCTGAACATGTATCGGTATTGCAATCAACAGCCGGTTAAAGGTATCAGCATCTGTCCCTGTGGGTATAAGCAGGGACATACCCCGCCCGCACTTGCCGAGTTTACTCCCTATCTTGCGGGAGACTCATGGGGAGAGCATCTGCCCGATCATCATGCTTGGTTCCGTTTTTGCCTGCAGGAAGTCGGATCTAGCCATG
>JAZOPW010000032.1:0-2466 GCA_045655785.1 Eubacteriales bacterium | reverse complement strand
TTTGAAAAAAGAATTAATGACCCAGTTTTGCATCGCTTATTGCGGCATACTCAGCAAGCACAGATTGTGCGCAACAAGTATCACTGCAAAATATATATCCGAATCAACCGGACTGGAAATTGAAAGAATGCTATCCGGCGGACAGGGCGGCAAACAGCAAATCGCTTCTCGTATCGCTTGTAATGAGATCGACGTTCTTCTGTATTTTAAGGATACCAGACAGGATGCAAGAGTTGATGATGTGGAAACCGAATTGTTGCGTCTTTGTGACCTTTATAACATCCCCGTTGCAACCAATATTGCAACTGCGGAGGTTCTGATCACCGCGCTTGACAGAGGGGACTTGGATTGGCGCGAGATCGTAAATCCGCGTTCCGAATATAATTTAAAGCTGAAGGCAGGAGCAAAAAAATCCTGACCCGATCGCAAACCGAAGGATATGTTCCGTTGAAGCCGCGCAAACAGAGAGGAGACCCTGCCGAAAGGCTGGCTGAAAGGTCTTTGGCGCAAGAGCAACGGGATACCGCCGTCGTGTAACAATTGAAATGTTAAAAGAGTGAAACGTCCGGGTGGAACCGTGCGGAAAATGATCCACACCCCGAACAGGCAAAAAGCCTGCGGGGTGTGTTTTTTATTGAAAATATTCTGTAAGGAGATATATGATACTATGAAAATCAAGATTCAAGATCAAGTGCTGGAGCTTGAGGCTTCCGTAACGGTATATGAAGCGGCAAAGGAGCTGGGACCCGTTCCGCGTTCTGTGCTTGGTGCCGAGATCGACGGCAAGACTGTTGCACTGACGCATGAGCTGACCGGGGATGCTGAGGTGAAGCTTCTGACCTTTGAGGACGCGGCAGGCAAGCACCTGTTCCGCCATACCGCATCTCATATTCTGGCGCAAGCTGTCAAGCGTCTCTATCCTGCGGCAAAGCTGACCATTGGTCCCGCAGTGGAAAACGGCTTTTATTATGACATCGATTCCGATGTGACCTTTTCTGCCGATGCGCTCAAGGCGATTGAGGCTGAAATGAAGAAGATCGTAAAGGAAAATCTAAAAATCGAGAGATTCGAGCTTCCGCGTGCCGAGGCAATCGCGCTGATGCAGGAAAAAGACGAGCCCTACAAGGTGCAATTGATCGAGGAGCTGCCCGAGGATGCTGTGATCAGCTTTTACAAGCAGGGCGAATTCACCGATCTGTGCGCAGGACCGCATCTGTTTACCACAGGTGCTGTCAAGGCACACAAGCTGACCCAATGCACGGGCGCGTATTGGAAGGGCGACCAGAAAAACAAGATGCTGCAAAGAATTTACGGTATCGCGTTCCCGTCTAAGGACGAGCTGAATGCCTACGTGGCACAGCAGGAGGAGGCTCTCAAGCGCGACCACAATAAGCTCGGACGCGAGCTGGAGCTTTTCACCACGGTTGACGTGATCGGTCAGGGCTTGCCCATTATGCTTCCCAAGGGCGCACGCGTGATCCAGACTCTCCAAAGATGGGTAGAGGATGAGGAGCAAAAACGCGGTTATCTGTTAACAAAGACTCCCTTGATGGCAAAGAGAGAGCTGTATAAAATCTCGGGTCACTGGGATCATTATCTTGACGGAATGTTCGTTTTGGGCGATCCTCACGACGAGACGAAGGAATGCTTTGCGCTCCGTCCCATGACCTGTCCCTTCCAATATCAGGTTTTCCTGAACAAGAAGAGATCCTACCGTGATCTTCCCATGCGCTTGGGTGAGACCTCCACGCTGTTCCGTAACGAGGATTCGGGTGAGATGCACGGACTGATCCGTGTCCGTCAGTTTACCATTTCCGAGGGACACCTGGTGCTTCGTCCCGATCAGTTGGCACAGGAATTCAAGGGATGCCTGGATCTTGCCATGTATATGCTGGATACGCTGGGCTTGAAGGAGGATTGCTCCTTCCGCTTCTCTCAATGGGATCCCGCGCGTATCGACAAATATGAGGGTACGCCCGAGCAATGGAACGAGGCACAGTCGATCATGAAGGATTTGCTCGACGAAAATCAGATCAACTACACGATCGGTATTGACGAGGCGGCGTTCTACGGTCCCAAGCTGGACATTCAGATCAAGAATGTATTTGGCAAAGAGGACACGCTCATTACCATTCAGATCGATATGCTTTTGGCAAAGAAGTTTGGTATGGAATACGTTGACTCCAACAATCAGCTTGTAACACCTTATATCATTCACCGTACGTCGATGGGATGCTACGAAAGAACCCTGGCGTTGCTGATCGAAAAGTATGCGGGTGCATTCCCTCTGTGGATGGCTCCCGAGCAGGTGAGAGTGCTTCCCATCGGCGACGAGCGTATCGACTATGCAAGAAACGTGAAGGAGCGTCTGGTCGCAGCCGGTCTGCGCGTGGAGCTGGATGATTCCTCCAACACCATTGGCTATAAGATCCGCGCAACGCAGATGCAGAAGGTGCCCTACATGCT
>JAZOPW010000031.1:0-3442 GCA_045655785.1 Eubacteriales bacterium | reverse complement strand
AGTTCTTGAAAGGGTGGGGGGCGGGGGAAGGAAAACTTCTTTCAAGAAGTTTTCCTTCCCCCGCAAAAAATCATAATCCTACACTCTAAACATCATGTCGCCGTAGGTGGGGACGGGCCAGAGCTTGGAGGCGGTCAGGGTCTCCATTTCGTCGACGGCGGTGCGAAGCTCAGCCATCAGCGGCAGGACGCGGTTGCAATAGCACTCGGCGCGGTCGGAGGCTGATGCGATCGAAGCTGCCTCGGTCTCGGCTTGACGCAGACGTTCGACAGCACTGTAGGCTTGCGCGTTCAGCTCGGAGAGGCGACGGATGATGTCCTTTTCCACCGCGCAGGAGACGTCTCCGCAAACAGCCATTTTTTTGGCGGCGGTGTCAGCGACCTGTGCGATGTAGGTCTCCACGGCGGGGATATAATCGCGAGACGCCATGACAATCATGGTCAGAGCCTCAATGTTGACGATCTTGGAGTAGTTTTCAAAGTAGATCTCTTCACGGGAGTGCATTTCGGTCTCGCTCATGACGCCCATCGACGAAAAGAGCTTGACGTTCTTGGGCTCCATAAAGTGCTTGTAAGCATCCACGGAGGTCTTGAGGTTGAGCAGACCGCGGCGGACGGCTTCCTTTTCCCAATCCTGGGAGTAGCCGTTGCCGTCAAAGAGGATTCGATGGTGTGCAATAAAGGTGTCCTTGATCAGCTTTGCCACGGCGACGTCGAAATTGATCGCGCCCTCGAGCGTGTCGGCAAACTGACGGAAGGACTCTGCAACCGCCGCATTCAGCACCGTGTTGGGCATGGCGATGTTCTGCGACGAGCCCAGCATACGGAACTCGAATTTGTTACCCGTGAATGCAAAAGGCGAGGTACGGTTGCGGTCGGTGGTGTCCTTGCGGAAGACGGGGATGGTGGGGATGCCGAGGTCCATCATCGACGCCTTAGCACCGTGATAGGAGGTTCCGCTCATGATCGCGCGGATCACAGCGTCCAGCTCCTCGCCCACAAAGATCGAAATGATGGCAGGCGGAGCCTCGCCCGCGCCGAGACGGTGGTCATTTCCCGCATACGCAACCGAAATGCGCAAGAGATCCTGATATTCGTCCACCGCCTTGACGATGGCGGCGAGGATCAGAAGGAACTGCACGTTCTCCTCGGGGGTCTTGCCGGGGTCAAGCAGATTTTTGCCGTTTGCCGTGATCGACCAGTTGTTGTGCTTGCCGCTTCCGTTGACGCCTGCATAGGGCTTTTCGTGCAACAGGCAGACAAGTCCGTGCTTTTCGGCAATCTTCTTCATATATTCCATCGTCAACAGGTTCTGGTCTACCGCAATGTTGACGGTGGCGTAAATGGGAGCCAGCTCATGCTGTGCGGGAGCCGCCTCGTTGTGCTTGGTCTTTGCGTTGATGCCCATTTTCCAAAGTGCCTCGTCCAGGTCTGCCATAAACGCGGCGATACGGGTCTTGAGCGGACCGAAATAGTGATCCTCCAGCTCCTGACCCTTGGGCGCGGGTGAGCCAAAGAGCGTGCGTCCCGCATAGACCAGATCCTTGCGGCGGTCATACATGGCTTTATCAATAATGAAATATTCCTGCTCGGCACCAACGGTAATGTCTACGTGCTTGGTGTTGGTGTCGCCAAACAGACGCAAAATGCGCAAGGCTTGCGTGTTTAACGCATCCATGGAGCGCAAAAGGGGCGTTTTGGAGTCGAGTGCCTCACCCGTGTAGGAGCAGAATGCCGTGGGAATATAGAGGGTGCCGTCCTTGACAAAGGCATAGGACGCGGGATCCCAGGCGGTATAGCCTCTTGCCTCAAAGGTCGCGCGCAGACCGCCCGAGGGGAAGGAGGAGGCATCGGATTCGCCGCGGATCAGTTCTTTTCCCGAGAATTCCATGACGACCTTGCAGCTGCCGACGGGGGAAATGAAGGCGTCGTGCTTTTCAGCGGTGACACCCGTGAGCGGTTGGAACCAGTGGGTATAGTGGGTAGCCCCCTTTTCCACAGCCCAATCCTTCATGGCATTTGCAACCACGTCAGCGATTGAGGGGTCGATTGTTCTGCCGGTGGCAATGGTTTTGGCAAGCGACTTGTAGACCTCTTTGGGCAGACGCTCGCGCATGACGTCGTCATTAAAGACCATTGCGCCGAAAATTTCGGAAACATTTTTGAACATAACGCTTTTTTAATCCTTTCCGGTACATTTTTCGGATACATCACTATATATATTATATAACAACCCGCGGCGTTTGTCAATCCCACAATCAAAAAAAGCCATACGCTGTGCTTTTTTTATCAAAACAGAGGTGAAAAACGTCGATTTTTGCTTTGGGAGCATAAAAAATAAAACGCATACGGTGTGAAAATTCAAATTTTAACAAAAGTCTTAAAAATGGAATAAAAAGGGTCTTGTGGAAGGAAAATACTGCTAAAAAACGCTCATGTGTGCAAAAAAAGTAAAATATTTTTAAATTAAGACCCAAAAATAGAGAAAATTGTGTTGACAAGATATTTTTATTGTGATATAATAAGACAGGTTGTAAATTCGCGCAGTGTATCCTTTTGCGGGGAATGCGCTGTAAACCTGCGAAATTTTAAACGGAAGGGTTGATGTGTAATGAAAAATCAACGCATGAAAACAGAAGCAAGAAGCTTTAGAATTTCCACGCTTGCAATCGTTTTGTTGATGCTTGCAACGCTGTTCTGTGGCTTCACGGTCATGTCATCCGCCGAGGGTGCGCAGATCACGGTCAATATCGCAGACCTGGATCTGTCGGCTCTTCAGGAGAACAAAGACGACACGACTTATTCCAAGGAGTACGATGGTACTACCGCCGCGCAGATCACGGTGAAGGCTGATGCCGACATCACACTGCCCGACGGCGTTACGGCTGTAAAGGTCAAGAGCGCAGTCTTTAATGACGCGAACGTGGCAAATGCATCGTACATCACGGTTACCTTTGAGCTGGAGGGCGAGAAGGCGAGCCAGTATTCGGTTCGTTCGATCACCGTTCCCGCTACCGTTACCCCCGCTCAGATGGATTGGGACGGCAAGGGGACCGCAACCGGCACCGTTCAGATCGGTGTTACCTCTTACGAGCTTCCCGTGACACTCCCGAAGCTGACCGGCATCAAGAAGGTGAACGGCACCGATGATACCGTGAACGCGAAGGCTACGGTTGTTGCTGTCAATGACGTGAAGCTTGGAAGCGACGGCTACAAGAAGGCAGTTACCGTAAACGTGGCTTTGGATAACGGCAACTACGTGGCAAAGCCCCTGACCGTTGACGTTGAGATCAAGAAGATCGCCATTCAAGAGATCCAGTGGCCCGATAACCTCGAGTTCACTTGGGGCGATGACGGCATCTACTCCATCAAGGTCTACGGCTACGACTACGATAAGGACAATAAGCCCCTGAACTCTTATGAGCTTGTTCTGACACCCCACG
>JAZOPW010000030.1:0-6502 GCA_045655785.1 Eubacteriales bacterium | reverse complement strand
GGTCTCTCCCTTTCGCGCGGTCATGCTGGCACTTGCGGGGACGCTTGGCGTCGGTAATATCGTGGGAGTCGCGAATGCGATATGGGTCGGCGGTGCTGGCGCGGTGTTCTGGATGTGGATCTCGGCACTTGTGGCAATGCTGTTGAAGTACGCCGAGATCCTGTTGGCGGTTCGACACCGCAGGGAGGGAAGAGACGGCTCCTTTTTCGGCGGCGCGTATTATTATATAAAGGATTATTTTCAATCGCACGGACACTTTCGCACAGCCGCGATCCTTTCGGCGGTGTTTGCGCTTCTGATGCTGGTCAATGCGCTGTCGATGGGATGCGTGATACAGGCAAATGCGGTCAGCATGGCATTCCGCGGCGTGCTGGGGGTCCCTGTGTGGGTATGCGGCATCGTGCTGGCGGCTTTGACGGTTCCCGTGATCGTCAAGGGCGTGCATGGGATCTCCGCATTGACCGAATTGTTGGTGCCGATCATGACGGCGGGCTATGTGATTCTCTCGGCGGCGGTTCTGATCCTGCGGCGTGACTCGATCGGTGAGGCGTTTGCCTCGATCCTGCAGGGGGCATTTACGCCAAGTGGGGTCGGAGGCGGTGTGCTGGGCTTTCTGACCTCGCGAGCCCTGCGGACGGGAACGATGCGCGGTCTGCTTTCCAACGAAGCGGGATGCGGAACGGCTCCCACAGCGCACGCGTCAGCGAACACAAAGAGCCCTGCCGCACAGGGCGTGTGGGGGATCTTTGAGGTTTTTGTTGACACGATCCTGCTTTGCACCGTCACGGCACTTGTGATATTGGTCAATCTCCCCGAGGTCGGGATGCTGGGGAGCGACTCGGTGATGATGACGGTTCGAGCCTATTCGTCGGTGCTTGGCGGTTGGTCGGAGTGGTTCTTTTGCGCGGCGATCCTCTGCTTTGGATACGCGACCCTCTTATGCTGGGCAAATTACGGTGCCGAAAGCCTTCGCGTCCTTTCCCAAAAGCCGATTTGGCGTTATCTGTATTTTTTTGCCTTCGGTGTCTGTATCCTTTTGGGCTCGGTCTCGTCTCCCGATCGCATCTGGGACGTCTCGGATTTTGCGATCATGGCATTGACCTCGATCAATCTGTTGATGCTTTTTCTGATGCGCAGGGAGGTGCGCGAGGAAACCGCCCTTCTTTATCAAGAATAAAAAAGACAGGGGCTTCGTCAACTGACGGAGTCCCTGCTTTTCAGTAACATTATTTTGCTGCCTTGATACCTGCGGAAGTACCCCAGTAGATCATAGCGCCCGACTTCTTGATGGTCCAATCGGAATCATCGTCGTCCTTTTTATCATTGGCGTAATCCTGAACGTCTTCCCAAGCCTCATCAGCTGCTTCCTTATCTTCGAAGTAGACAATGGTTACGTGATCAGCCTTGTCATCTTCAACCTTGGTACCGCTGACAACGCAATCGATGTCATCAACGCCCAACAGCATCAGAGCACCGGGAATGATCAGCTTGTCTTCTGCGGCTGCATAGTCGTTTTTCTTCAGTGCTGCCAGAGCGTCATCGGGATCCGCTGCGGGACCGCCGCAAGAAGCGAGAGCGGCAACCAAAGTAACCAGGACAAGAGAAAGAGCCAAAATTCTGAAAGCTTTTTTCATGGTGATAACTCCTTTCTGATTATTTGCAAGCGCATTCAACGCTTCGCATCACTAATATTATAGCAGATCGCCCCTCTTTTGTCAATAGCGTTTCTTTGAACTTTGTAAACAAAAATGCACAGAAATAATTCCCGAGCTGTCGGAGCCGCTCGGGGGCGGACGGAGTCCAAATCAACAGAGAATCAAATGTTGTCTTTGGTTTTTTGTGAAAATATGACAAAAAATTAACGATCTATAATATAAGTAGAAGGGATTGACAAACGGTTTGGCATGTATTATAATATAATCAAGACACACAGCTTTTTGTGAGAAAGGAATCTGAAAAAACGTGAAATTTACCTTTCGTGGTGGAACACACCTCAATGAACATAAGGATACGGCGGCATGCGCAACGGTTCGCTTGTCCGAGCCGAAAAGTGTTTCGATCCCACTCTCCCAGCATATCGGAGCCCCCGCAAAGCCGATCGTAGCGGTCGGTGATGATGTCAAGGTCGGTCAGGTGATCGGCGTCATTGAATCGGGGCTTGGCTGTCCCGTTCATGCAAGCGTTTCGGGAAGGGTCAAGGAGATTGTAACCTTCCATAACGCGCGCGGCATGGCGGTACATAGCGTTGTGATTGAAAACGACGGCAACCGCACTTGGGATGAATCGGTTAAGCCATGGGGCAAGAAATTGGAGGAGACCTCTGCCGAGGAGATCGTAGAGATCGTCCGTGCGGCAGGCATCAGCGGCTTGGGCGGCGCGACCTTCCCGACCTATGCAAAGATCCAAAGTGCCATCGGAAAAGCCAAGACCGTGATCGTCAACTGTGCCGAGTGCGAGCCCTACATCACAGCCAACCACCGTCTGCTTCTGGAGCGCGGCGAGACCGTGATCACGGGGCTTGAGGTCGCGATGCACGCCCTGCAAGCCGAGGAGGGCATTCTCGCGGTAGAGGATAACAAGCCCGACGCCATCAAGCTTTTGCAGGCCGCCGTGCGAACCCATGGAAACCCAAAGCTCCGCGTTGCGATCCTGAAGACCAAATATCCACAGGGCGATGAGCGTCAATTGGTGTTTGCGCTGACCAAAAAGGAGATCCCCGCGGGAAAGCTGCCTGCCGACGTGGGATGTATGATCATCAATGCCGAGACGGCGTCTGCCATCTCCCGTGCTTTTTACAGAGGCTTGCCGCTGGTCAGCCGCATTGTAACGGTAACGGGCGATTGCGTGAAAAATCCGATGAACGTCCGCGCCCCCTTGGGAACCGCTTACAGCGAGCTGATCGAATTCTGCGGCGGATGCGTGAAGGATGTGAAAAAGATCGTCAGCGGCGGACCTATGATGGGACAGGCACAGTGGGACATTCACGCGCCTGTGACAAAGGGAACCTCCGCAATTCTGGTCTTTTCCGAAGAGCATGGGAAGCAAAATGCGGTATCGACCGCCTGCATCCATTGCGGAAATTGTGTGGCACATTGCCCGATGCATCTGATGCCGAACTATTTGGCGGAGTATGCGCAGGCACGTCGGTATGACGATGCCGCAAAGCTGAATGTCATGAGCTGCGTGGAATGCGGAACCTGTTCCTATAACTGCCCTGCGGGAGTGCGGATCGTGCAGTATATCCGTGTGGCGAAAAGCGTGTTGAGAACCAAAAAGTAACACGAAAGGACAAGATTATGACCGAACAAAAACAACCTGCTGTGGGTACGGAGGTGCTTTTGACCGTCTCACCGTCCCCGCATGAAAAAAGACAGATCACCACGGCTTCGGTGATGAAGGACGTGCTGATCGCGCTGTTGCCCGCAACCGTATGGGGCATTTACATCTTTGGCCTGCGTGCCGCGCTTATTGTATTGACCTCTGTGGTCTGTTGCGTAGTGTTCGAGGCTCTGACCCAGATCCTTTTGCACCGTACCGTTACGGTTGCCGATTGCTCGGCGGCGGTCACGGGCTTGCTGCTGGGATTGAATCTGTCACCTGCCGTCCCCTTTTATGTGCCTGTGGTAGGCTCGGCTTTTGCCATTATCGTGGTCAAGCAGCTTTTCGGCGGCATCGGTAAAAATATCATGAACCCCGCACTTGCCGCAAGAGTTTTTCTGATGATGACCTGGGCGGGGCAGATGAGCCTCTATCCTGCGGCATATGACCGTGTAGGCCTTGGTGTCGATGCGGTAGCGTCCGCCACTCCTTTGGTTGCGCTGAAGCAGGGGATCCTTCCCGAGGCGAGTCTTTTCGACCTCTTCCTCGGACGTACGGGCGGCTGTATCGGGGAAATCTCGGTATTGATGCTTCTTATCGGCGGAATCTATCTCTTGGCTCGCCGCGTGATCGCTTGGCATATTCCCGTGGCATTTCTTGGAACCGTCGCGATCCTGACGCTCCTGTTCCCACAGGGAGAAATCGAGCCCGTAACCTATATGCTGACCTCTCTTTGCAGCGGCGGCTTGGTGCTGGGTGCATTCTTTATGGCGACCGACTACGTGACCTCTCCCGTTACTCCCGTGGGAAGACTGATCTACGGTGTGGGATGCGGCGCATTGGTGGTCTTCCTGCGATATTTCTCGGGATACAATGAGGGTGTTTCGTTTGCCATTCTGATCATGAATGCCTTGGTATGGTATCTTGATATGGCTACCAAGCCGCGCGTGTTTGGTAAGAAGCTTTTCGAGAAAAAGCAGAAAGCGTGAGGTGTGGGATGGAAAACGTAAAAAAGAAGGGCTCGACGTGGCAAACGCTTGCAATTGGAGCAAAGCTGCTGCTGATCTGCGCGATCGTGGCGGGGGTGGTCTCCTTCCTGTACGCGCTGACCGCCGAGCAATATGAGAAGAATATCCGACAGACCAAAAACGCGGCAATCGGGGAGATCTTTTCCTTGATCGATCTTTCTACCGTGACGTTGCCTTACGGCGGTGAGGAAACGGTTTATAAGGTGACGCAAGGCGAGAAGATCGTCGGGTACTGTGTTGAGGTGAAGAGCGCGGGCTTTGGCGGCGATATTGAAATGATGGTAGGCTATACCGCAGACAAACGTGTGCTGGGGGTCAGCATCATTGCACTTTCCGAAACCCCCGGTCTTGGCGCGAAGGTTGCCGAGGATGATTTCCTTTCCCAATATGAAGGGAAGGGAGGCGCATTGGTGCTTGGATCCGACGTGGATGCTGTTTCGGGTGCCACCATCAGCTCCCGTGCCGTGACCGACGGCGTCAACCGTGCCACCGAGGCGCTTCAAACCGCCCTGAAATGAGAGGAGACACGATCGATATGAAACAATACATCAAACAATTGCGTGAGGGGCTTTTGGATAACAACCCCACGCTGGTACAATTACTTGGTATGTGTCCCACGCTTGCCACCACCACTACGGTGGCAAATGCCTTCGGTATGGGCGTGGCGGCAACCGCAGTTCTTGTCTGCTCCAACCTGTTTATTTCGTTGTTGCGTAAGTTTATTCCCCAGCAGGTGCGTATTGCCGCCTATATCGTCATCGTTTCGGGCTTTGTAACGGCTGTCGAGCTTTTGATGCGCGCTTATTTTTACTCCTTGTATCAGGCACTCGGACTCTTTATCCCGCTGATCGTGGTCAACTGTATTATTTTAGCGCGCGCCGAGGCGTTCGCTTCCAAAAATTCACCTCTGCCAAGCATTGTAGACGGTGTGGGTATGGGTCTTGGCTTTACCTTTGCGCTTTGTCTGATCGGCGCGGTGCGTGAGCTTCTTGGCTCGGGAACGCTTCTGGGCTTTGCCGTTTTGCCTGAGTCTTATCCCAAAATGACGATCTTTGTGCTTCCCGCAGGCGCGTTCCTGACGCTCGGCTTTATCATTGCCGTGGTACAGAAGATCCGAAACAGTGCCGCCGATCGCGAAAGACATCGGAAGATCGAGGAGTCGCACAGGGATGCTGATCGGGAGAACACAAATGAAACGCTGAAAGAAGAGGAGGGCTTGCAGGTATGAGCTTTGGAAACGTACTTTTGATGATGTTCTCCGCGATTTTGGTGGAAAACTTCATTTTCTCAAAATTTTACGGATGCTGTCCCTTCCTCGGTGTTTCGGAAAAGCCCGATACGGCACTTGGAATGGGCATGGCTGTGACGTTTGTCATGACGGTATCGGGAGCCGCGACATGGGCGGTATATGAGTTTTTGCTGGTTCCTTTTGGGCTGGAGTATCTGAAGACCGTGGCGTTCATTTTGGTGATCGCCGCGCTGGTGCAGTTCATTGAGATGTTCTTGCGAAAGTTTATCCCTGCGCTTTACAGCGCGCTGGGAATCTATCTGCCGCTCATCACCACCAACTGTGCCGTTCTCAGCTCGGCACTTCTGATTGTGCAGAACGACTACGGCTTTATCGAGGCGGTCTGCTTCGGCTTTTCGGCGGCTCTTGGATTTACGCTTGCCATCACCGTCTTTGCCGGTGTGCGTGCGCGGATGCAGAATGCCGATCCACCGCGAGCCTTCAAGGGCTTTCCGCTTACCCTGATCACAGCGGGCTTGCTTGCTATGGCATTTTCCTGCTTTTCGGGAGTAAAGCTTTGAGCTGTCATTTGAATTTTGGAGAAAGAAGGTTGTGTTTATGCAGATCACAGACGTTCTGATCCCCGTGGGGATTTTTGCCGCGCTTGGCGTACTGTTTGGCATTGTACTTGCGATCGCCTCACGCGTGTTTGCGGTAAAGGTGGACGAACGCATACCGCAGGTGCTGGAGAATCTCCCGGGCGCGAATTGCGGCGGTTGTGGTTATTCGGGCTGTGCGGCGCTTGCCGAGGCAGTGGTAAAGGGAGAAGCCGCCCCGAACTCCTGCAACGCCTGCAGTGCCGAGGGAATGAAAAATATTGGCGAGATCATGGGCATGGAACTAGCAGCTCCCGTACCGATGAAGGCGC
>JAZOPW010000029.1:0-2501 GCA_045655785.1 Eubacteriales bacterium | reverse complement strand
CGTAAGGAGGTTACGGGAAGTCTTGATGACAACGTATTGCGTGAGCTGAACGATCGTCTGACATTTTTGCGGAATATCGAAAAGCGTAAGCAGGAGGTTTCCGACCTGATCACCGCGCAGGAGAAGATGACTCCCGAGATCCAGGCGGCGATCGATGCGGCGCAGACTATTACCGAGGTGGATGATATTTACCGTCCCTTCCGTCCTCACAGAAAGACCCGTGCGTCGGTGGCGCGTGAAAAGGGCTTGGAGCCGCTTGCCGCGCTTATCCTCGCACAGGAGACCTCTTACGAGCCCTCTATTGAGGTGCAAGCCGAGGATTATATAGATGAAGAAAAGGGCGTCAACAACGCAGAAGAAGCGATCCAGGGCGCGAAGGACATCATTGCAGAGGATGTTTCCGATAACGCCGAGTTCCGTAAGGAGCTTCGCCGCCTGACCTTTGAGTTTGGTCTGCTTTCCGCAAGACAAGCCAAGGAGGAGGATTCGGTTTACGCACAGTATTACGAATACACCGAGCCGCTCAAAAAGGTGCTTCCGCACCGCGTCTTAGCGATCAATCGCGGCGAAAAGGAAGGCTTTTTGAAGGTTGACGTAACGGTGGCTTCCGAGATCGTGCTGAATTATCTCTTTGCACAGGTGCTTCTCGGCAACAACAGCCCTGCCGAAAAATATGTGTCTGCGGCAATTATGGACAGCTATGACCGCTTGATCGCACCTTCCATCGAGCGCGAGATCCGCAGTGACATCTTCGACAATGCCAGCGAGGGCGCCATCAAGGTCTTTGCCGACAATCTGAGCCACTTGCTGATGCAGTCTCCCTTGAAGGGCAAGACCGTGCTTGGCTTTGACCCCGGTTATGCCCACGGCTGTAAGCTCGCCGTGGTGGATAAAACCGGAAAGGTCGTGGATACGGCTGTGGTCTATCCCGTAGAGCCCCGTAAGGAAATTGAAAAGAGTAAATCGATCATCAAGCGCCTGATTTCCAAGCATAAGGTGGATGTGATCGCCATCGGAAACGGTACGGCTTCCAAGGAAAGCGAGATCTTTATCGCATCACTTCTCAAGGAGATTGCCGAGGATGTAAAATATATCGTTGTCAGCGAGGCGGGCGCGTCGATTTATTCGGCGTCCAAGCTGGCGGCTGAGGAATTTCCCGAATTTGACGTCATGCAGAGAAGCGCCGTTTCGATCGCGAGACGCTTGCAGGATCCGTTGGCAGAGCTGATCAAAATTGACCCCAAGGGCATTGGTGTCGGGCAGTATCAGCACGATATGAAGCAGGCGCGCCTCGATGAAGCCTTGGGTGGCGTTGTGGAGGATTGCGTAAACGCGGTTGGCGTTGACATCAATACAGCTTCCTACTCGTTGCTTTCCTATATTTCGGGCATCAATATCACGTCCGCGAAGAATATTGTCAAATACCGTGAGGAAAACGGTGAATTTACCTCTCGCGCACAGCTTCTCAAGGTGCCGCGCATCGGTGCAAAGGCATATGAGCAGGCTGCAGGATTTTTGCGTGTGCCGGGCGGAAAGGAGATCCTTGACAACACGGGCGTTCACCCCGAGTCCTACGCCGCGACAGCCGAGCTTCTTTCGATGTTCGGTTATACTAAGGAGGACGTTGCAAACGGTACCATCAATAAAAATCTCGGAGACAAGGTACGCAAGGCAGGAATCGTTGCGGTTTGCGAAAAGCTGGGAATCGGTGAGCCGACGCTCTTCGATATTCTCAATGAGCTGGAAAAGCCGGGACGCGATATCCGTGATACACTTCCGCCCCCCGTATTGCGCGATGACATTCTTTCCCTGGAGGATCTCAAGCCCGATATGGAGCTGACGGGAACGGTTCGGAACGTCATCGACTTCGGTGCCTTCGTCGATATCGGTGTGCATCAGGACGGTCTGGTTCACATTTCTCAGCTTTCGGATAAGTTCGTAAAGCACCCCTCCGAGGTCGTAAAGGTTGGAGACATTGTAAAGGTTCGCGTGCTTTCGGTCGATATTCCCAAAAAACGCATTTCCTTGACAATGAAATCCAAAGCAAAGGCTTGATTCTTTAATATATTAAAATCAAAAAACTGATTTTTGGCTTTGTGTTAACAAAAAATCATTCAGGATTGTGCAAGTTGAACAATAAAAGACCTGCATTTTTGGGAAAATAAACTCTTTCTTTTTTGAACAAAATTTGGTACAATATTATACGTTGAATAATACTGCCACTTTGCCGATGTGGCTGATTTAGGAGGTTTTCAAAATGGCAAGCTTATCTCTCAGACATATTTATAAGAAGTATCCCGGCGGCGTTACCGCTGTGTCCGACTTCAACCTGGAAGTAAAAGACAAGGAATTTTTGGTTTTGGTAGGACCCTCCGGTTGCGGTAAGTCCACCACTCTTCGTATGATCGCCGGATTGGAAGAAATCTCCGAAGGCGAGCTTTTCATCGGTGACCGTTTGGTAAACGACGTGGCTCCGAAGGATCGTAAGATCGCGATGGTGT
>JAZOPW010000028.1:0-2430 GCA_045655785.1 Eubacteriales bacterium | reverse complement strand
GAAAAGGCGCATCCCGATGTGTTGAATATTCTGCTTCAAATATTGGACGATGGTCGTGTCACAGATGCGCGCGGCAAAACCGTCAATTTTGAAAACACGGTCATTGTGATGACCACCAACGCAGGCTCGGATCGCTCTGCGGCACTTGCGGGCTTTTCGGCAGACCAAGCACTTTCAAGCGAGGAATCGAAAACCCAGAAGGCTCTCGAATCCTTCCTGCGACCCGAATTTCTCAATCGCGTGGACGAGATCATCACGTTCCGTCAATTGGACGAAAAGGATTTCGTGCGGATCGCCGCAATCATGCTGGACGAATTGAAGATTGCGCTTGCCGAGAAAAATATCAAGCTGATCTATACCGACGCCGCATTGGATCTGATTGCCCGTCATTCCTTCTCCCGTAAATACGGTGCGCGTAATATGCGCCGCTATATTCAAAAAGAGGTGGAGGATCGTCTGGCAAGTATGATCATTGCGGATTATAAGAAATTTTATTCGTTTGCAAAAATCGACGCCGATGAAGATACCATCGTGATCAATTGTATGTAAAAATGAAGCAACAGAACGAAAAATGGCATCAGTGTACGGTTCAAGCCGTAGAAGAAAAGCTGCATACCAACGCCTCCTGTGGGTTATCCTGCAAGGAGGCTCGTTCTCGTTATCGGAAGAACGGTCCAAACCGCCTTTTTGATACCAAAATACAGGAAAATGCGTATTTTTTCAAAAGGCTTTTGGGCGATCCCGCAGTTCTTCTGTTGTTGTTTTCCTGCCTTTTGGCACTCTTTTTTGCTGAGGTTGCGGCGGGAATTGCCGCACTGGTCTGTCTTTTGATCGCGGCTTGTTACTTGGCACGGATCTTCTTTTCCGTGACAAAGCACGAGACCGATCTTTCCTATTATCGGATTCCTACCGTAACCGTCATCCGTGACGGAAAGGCTTTTACAACGAGTGCAAGAAATGTTGTTCGGGGCGACCTTCTTCTCCTTGGCAAGGGGGATATTGTGCCGTGCGATTGCAGATTGGTGACTGCTGACGGTGTGGCGGTTCGTGTTTTGCATCCAAACGAGGAAGGAAAAGCCGTTTACAGCTGTATGCGAAAAAGTGCCTGTGTGATCGATGCCGACACGGAAAATGTTTTTGCTCCTTTTGCGGAAAATATGCTTTATGGCGGATCGGAATTGGACGAGGGACAAGCCTTGGCAATTGCCGTAGAGGTAGGAGAATATTCTTTTTTGGGTGCGATGGAGCATTTTGTGCTTCCGTCGGAGCGCAGTGCCAAGCAATCGGTGTCTCCAAGAGATGTCATGATGCCATATATAAAGCTTTACAGCTTTTTCTTGTTTGTGCTTCTGTTGCCTCTGGTGCTGATCGGATTTTTAACAAGCTCGGAAAAGATCGGTATCGTAAGTATCTTCCTTTTGGTGGCTTCCTTGGTTGGTGGGGCATCGGGGATTTTTCTGTCCGTTCATTTTTCACTCCCTGCTATCCGTATCAAAGCGGCATCTATTTTGAAGCATCATTCGCAAGACCGTGTCGTCTATAAATCCGTCCGTTCGCTTGTCGAATTCGCACAGCTTTCGGATCTCTTTGTAATGGGAAGCAGTGGAATTACCGATGGGAAACAGCACCTATCTCTTTGTGCCACGGGAAAGGGGATCCTGCCTTTGGACTCTGATACCGAAGAATCAACTGCGCTCTCTCCTGTTTGTGAGGCGTTTTGGATCCTTCAAAGGGCAGAAGTTTCACTTCCAAATAGGGATTTTTCAGTGGAGGATCGGCTTTCGGTGATGCGAGACGAGCTGACCGACTTCACACGATATGATAAGGTAGCACTTTCTATGAGGTTGGAGCGAGTGACGCTTATTCCAACAAAGAATTCCAAAATCAAAATGCTGGATGTCAAGCTAAAAAACGAAACATTTCAGCTCTTGTATTCGGAAGGACTGTATTTGCTTGACCGTTGTACGTATTTTGATGATTTTGGAAGGATGCATTTTTGGGATCCTGATGCCCGTCAAGAGCTTGAAAATAAGATTTTGAGCATATGCAAGAAATTCGATCGAATATTGACGGTGATCCGAAGGACAGGGGATACGCTTTGCCTACTCGGTGTGGTCGGCTTTTCCGAGAAAATACAGACCTGCTTGCCCTCTGTAGTGGAGGAAATGAAGCAAAGCGGCGTGCGCGTTTCCTTTTTCCTCTCCGATGATCCGTATCATCACGCCATGGTTCAGGATGCTCACATAACGGGCTCCTGTCTTTCCAAACGCACAGACCCGAGTGCGGATTTAATCGAATATTATGATCAATGCCGTGTTTTTTATGGCTTTTCCGAAAAGGAAATCTTTCATTTGATACAGGACTTAAAGAAAAGACGGCATCGAGTTGCCGTCATGGGTGTATCACATTCGGATTGTTTGCCGATGCAAG
>JAZOPW010000027.1:0-11863 GCA_045655785.1 Eubacteriales bacterium | reverse complement strand
GAGATACTTCGGCTAATTATGGATTTTCAAACAGGGAAAGCATCCGTCCGGGTGCTTTCCTTTTATTATTGTATCCCGAAAAGCATCGGCACCTCCGATGGGGTTCGAGATACAATAAAAAAGAATGTGTTCTTTTTTTGAAAAATGAAAACAAAAAATACGAAAAAATTGTAAAAAACACTTGACAGAAGAAAAAGATTATGATATAATACTGTCTTGGTACGGGCGGAAGCCCGTCTCTCTGCCGTGCAAAAAAAAATAAGACAAGCACGGTCGAATAGTCCATAGGGAGGTGTAAAACATGGAAAAGGTAATCAATTCTTATGAAGGTATGTTCATCGTCAGCCTTGCAAACGGCGAAGAACCTGCAAAGGCAACCGTGAACAAGTTCACAAGTCTGGTAGCCGCAAATGCGGAAGTAGTCCAGATTGATGAGTGGGGCAAGCGTCGTTTTGCTTATCCGATCGAGGATATGAACGAAGGCTACTACACGGTCGTCACCTTCAAAAGCGAGGGCAATTTCCCGGCTGAGTTCCAGAGATTGATGAACATTGACGAAACAGTTCTTCGTGCAATGGTCATTCGTCTGGAATATGAAGCAGTTGCAAAGGCTGCCCAGGCTCCTGCCGAAGAGGTTGTGGTTGCTGAAGCCGCTGAGGCTCCTGCTACCGACGCAGAGTAATTCTGCTTTTCCCCGATTCTGAAAAAAAGGAGGCGTTTTCAATGTCCAGCTTGAATCTTAACAAGGTTATTCTTTGCGGAAGACTGACCGCCGACCCGGAGCTGAAGCAAACGCCCAGCGGCGTTGCTGTGGTTTCCTTCACCATTGCGGTGAACCGTCGTTATCAGTCAAAGGGCGCAGACGGTGCCCCCGCACAGCAACAGGCGGATTTTATCAGCGTGGTTGCATGGCGTGAGCGTGCAGAATTTATCGCACGTTACTTCAGAAAAGGCTCTGCAATTTGCATCACAGGCTCTATTCAAACAAGAACTTGGCAGGATCAACAGGGTCAAAAACGTTACGCCACCGAGGTTGTTGCAGACGAAGCAATGTTTGTAGACAGCAAAAACGAGAGCGGCTCTGCCGGTGGGCAGTTTGGTGCCGACTCGTACAACGCGCCGTCCTATTCCTCTTCCCCGGCAAGCGCGCCGAAGTTTGAGGAACTGAAAACAGACGACGACCTGCCCTTCTGAACAGAAGCGGCAACAAATTGAACAGGAGGATTTCATAAGATGGATACAGCAAAAACCGAAGCAGTGGTTCGCCCGGCTCGTCCGGCTAACCCCAATCGCAGAAGAAGAAAGGTTTGCGTTTTCTGCGCAGACAAGGTTGCTTTCATTGACTACAAGGACAGTGCAAAGCTCCGCAAGTTCATCAGCGAGCGCGGCAAGATTCTTCCCAGAAGAATTTCCGGTACCTGCGCAGTTCACCAGCGTGAGCTCAACACCGCTATCAAGCGTGCGCGCAACGTAGCTCTGTTGCCTTTCGTAACCGACTGATTGAACCAATATAAAAAACTGCTCGTTTTCGTAACGGGCAGTTTTTCTTTTTATATTTTTCTGTATATTCCTTTTTTATAGCGGATATATATAACCGAAAAAAACAGGATGTGAACAATCAACAACAAAATCCATGTCACGGTAAAGCATGCCATCAGCCATTCAAAAGTCTGAAAATGAGGATAAATGAATTGCATCCAGAAGGTGCGTACTCCAAACACACAGGCAACCGAGCTGACGGTTGTAAGCGACGGGTAGCCAAAGGCTTGGATCGCGTTGGAAAGGATCGCATTCAGCGCCGAAATTGCCCCGAATCGCGTGATAAAGCCCATTTTGATCATGGCATACTCAATTGCCGCCAGATCATTTCCCAAAATCATACGTAGCCAAAAACGACCCGTGCAGTAAAAGAACAGTCCCGTTGTCAAACCAATACAGAAATTCAAAAGCAAGCAGGTCTTGAAGGATTTTTTGACTCGGTCATGATTCTCCGCTCCAAGATTTTGTCCAATAAATGCCATTGCCGTGGTCCCGAGTGCCGAGATACAGGACGAAGACAACGTATCCACGGTGGTTGCCGCGCTGGAGCCTGCGATTCCTGCTACCTCAAAGGAATTGACCGCCGTTTGAATCTGCAGATTCGAAAGCGGATATAGTGCTTGCGTAAAGGCAACCGGCAAGCCGTAGCGCATGATATGCAAAAAGGTAGAGGTACACCAACGAAGGCGTGAAAGCACAGTACGGCATATATCATTCGAACGGCAAAGTCGACGAACCACCAAAACGGCGCCCAAATACTGTGAAGCCGCCGTCGCAATGGCAACCGCCGCCACCTTCTGCGGCAAAATCAGACACAAAACAATGTTGAGAATTACGTTTAACAATCCACACGCCAGGATGTAATAAAGAGGTCTTTGTGTATCTCCGCTCGCACGCAGGATCGCTGAACCGAAATTATACAATAACACAGCCGGCGCCGCCAGCATATAAATACGTAGATATAAAGCCGCTCCGGCAAAGCATTCTTCGGGGCAGTCGGTCCAGTACAGGAAGGATGGTGCAAAAAACATACCTGCTATCATGATCAGAGCCCCGATCATCAATGCGGTTATCAGCGAGGTGTCTATTGTTTTTTGCGCACCGTCACCATCACGTGCCCCAATCTGCCTTGCCAATATGATCTTCGTTCCATTGGAAAGGCCGATAAAGGTATTGATGATAAGATGGGTGATGGAGGTTGTTGCCCCTACTGCAGCTACCGCCGTAGAATCCGCCATATTTCCAAGCACGACGATATCGACCGCATTGAAAAGCGATTGGATCAGCGTACTCAGGATCAACGGAATCGTATATAACACGATCAGCTTTAGTATAGGTCCCCGTGTCGCATCAATTTTGGAAGATCTGAGCATGATTTCTCCTTTGGGTTCTCCCCCATTTGATCCGTGTTGATTATAGCACCTTTGTCAACAAAAGTCAAGAAGATTGCGACAAATATCCTTTGTATATTTTTTTAAAAAAACTCGATTTACGGATGCCCTTTTGGACACCCGCAAGTTGGGATGATGTGATCACATTTCCTTTGCATCCAGCAGCTTCAGGTAATCGATGCAACGCTTGACCTCTTCCACGCCGGTAGGCTCCAAGCCCTCGCTCTCAACTACGATCTGTATTCCCAGCTCAATCGCTTTTTGGCGAACCGCCTCAATGGGCGCATTGCCGCTACCCAGAGATTTTCCGATCGCGTGACTCTCGGGATCCTTCCGATCCTGCACAATTCCGTCCTTCAAATGGATGAATCGAATGCGATCCTTGTACTGTTCCATCAAGTCAAGCGGCGAACGACCGGCATTGAATGCCCAAAAGGTATCAATTTCAAATAGGATTCTCGTACGGCTTGCCAGCTCATCAAAAGCGATCTGACCCGACAGATTGGGAAGGAATTCCCCATCGTGATTATGATAGTGCAAGCGCATTCCTTCCGCCTCCAGGAGCGGCTGAAAATAATTGATCTGCTTGATCAGTCGGTCCAGCTCCTCTGCAGTTGAGAATCTTGCGGCGGGAATGATGATATCACGGCAACCGATTGCCTTGTGATAGGTGACCGTCGCTTCAAAATTCTCAAAAACCTCTTTCCTCGACGTATGCGTACTGCAAACGGTAAGACCGTATCGCTTCATCATGGCAGCAACCTCGGAAGCGGGGAGCCCGAAAAATCCTGCAGGCTCCACCGTGGAGTAGCCCATTTCGGAAACAAGGCGCAGAGCCTCCTCATAATGCTCCTGTGCAAGATCGCGCACGCTGAAAAGCTGTAATCCGTAATTCATATTTTGTTCCTCTCTTTCTCTATGCATGGTATGCTTATGCTTATTCCTGTTTTATTTTATCACAAGAACATCAAAAAAGCAACCTTTATCCAAAACAAAGCAATTTTTATTGTATAATAGACAATATCTGTCTCATATTCCGATTGACAAGCCGCAAAACTTGCGATATAATATAAAGGACCACACAGGAAAGGAGCAGAGTATGGAATTTTTAAAATTATTGGAATCGATACGTACCCCGTTTGGAGATGCTTTGATGAGTCTGATCACACATCTCGGAGAAGAAACGCTTTTTATGGTGGTCTCACTGATTTTCTTCTGGTGCGTGGACAAATATCGCGGATATTACCTACTGTTTACGGGATTTTTCGGTACGGTCTGTGTTCAGCTTTTGAAAATGATCTTTCTTGTGCCGCGACCTTGGGTGCTAGATCCCGATTTCACCATTGTAGAAAGCGCGCGCGCTGAAGCTACGGGGTATTCCTTCCCCAGCGGACACACACAGATCGCGGTCAATCTTTACGGCGGTCTTGCGAGGTCAGCCAAGCACAAGGCAATGCAGATCGGCGGCGTGGTTACCTTTCTCCTCATTGCCTTTTCACGAATGTATCTCGGCGTACACACGCCAAAGGATGTGTTGGTCTCCCTGCTGATCGGAATCGGCTTGGTTTTGGTGATCTACCCCATAATCGAAGGCTCACGAACAAATCCCATGCTGATGTATATCGCCATTGCGGTTGCAGTCGCACTCTCGCTTGGGAATCTTCTGTATGTGGAGCTTGCCGCCTTCCCCGCTGACGTGGAAATGCAAAATCTGACAAACGCACGCGAGACCGCTTGGAAGCTTTTTGCCGCTGTTTTTGGCATGTGCCTGATCTATCCCATCGAACGCAAATGGATTCAATTTGAAACACATGCTGTTTGGTGGGCGCAAATTCTGAAGCTTGTTGGCGGATTGGCCATCGTCATTCTGATCAAAGCCCTTTTCAAGGCACCGCTCAATGCCCTGCTCGGCGCATCGATCGGCGGATTCGTACGCTACTTTTGCATGGTTATGGCGGCAGGACTTCTGTGGCCGCTCACCTTCCGATTCTTTTCCAAATTAAAATAACCGATAACATACGCCCCCAAGCACGTGCCTGGGGGCATTTGTTTATCAAAATGTAGAATGGTTCAACTCAATGTGATCTCGGCAATCATCGGCATATGGTCAGATGTCCAAAGCGAATAGTTGTCCGAGAGTGAAACAAAAATCACCACTTCTGTTTTATCGTTTACATACATATGGTCAATCGATTTACTGTAATTCCCACTGATCTCGGGAGCAATCGTAAAGCGACCCAAATCGGCGTCATACGTAGAATAGCCGTGGTGGCCGATGCTGTCATTTTTGGTAGCAGCGACGTCCCATGCAGACGTCAAGCCTCCCTGCTTCAGTGCGGTGTGCGGATCGCTTGCCGTATTACAGTTCAGGTCTCCTCCCATCAAAATCGGAATATTCGCATATTCCTGCTTTGCCTGTATGGTCGAAATGATGCCGAGAAGCTCCTTTGCATTGGAAACACGCGCCGCGTTTGCTTCACTTGCTCCCAGCTTGGGATCACTCCACATGAAATGCGTATTCAACACCATAAATGCCTTGCCCGTTTCTTTGTCCTTGAATACCGCCCATTCAACACCCTTGGAGCCGCCGTCATTGGGACCGGTGTAGCGAAGGAAGCCCGATTCCAACACCTGCAGCTTTTCGGGGAGATAGAACAGAGGCGTATAGACGTTGGTCGCGGTGGAGCCGTCTACGCGCTTATAGCCCAGACTGGTCAGTCGGGAGGTGAATCCGCTGTGGTAGCTATTGGAATACTCCTGGAAGCCGACCACATCGGGCATATAAGACTTGATAAGCTCGATCTGATAGGGTTGACGTACACCGGGACCTCCGCAGGTGGTGGTGTAGCCGTACACGTTGTACAGCATGATACGCACGTCACCAAAGGAGCTTGCGGCAAGTCTGGTACCGTCATTCACCTTCAGCTTTGCCGTACCGCTATATGAAAATCCGTTCTCATAAGTATAGGTAAGGCTCGATCCCGATTTCAGGAATGTGTCCTTGATATAATCACACAACCCCTGATATCCAAACATATCCGTAGCAAGCAACTTTATCTTTCCGGACGCAACCGAAACGGTGTATCCAATCTGTTGTGTGCTGGTGAGCTTGGTACGTGAGGTGTTTCCGACAAGGATCTCATATTTAGCGGCAGACTCGTCGGTCGTCATTTCCAAGCTATAACCGTACTCGCTTTGCAGATAGTCACTCAGCTCAAAAGCAAAGGTCTTTTCATTTACCGTAGCATTCTTTGGCAGAACGATTCGATACTCTTTCAGCTCTTTTCCATCGAACACTGCACTTTCAATACCGTATTTTTGCTGTGAAAAATACTGCTGTGCCTCTGTAAAGAAAATCGTATTGTTTTCGATCTTCTGACCAACTATGACCTTGTTGTAAAAATAACGAATAGCAGACACAGCCGCATCGGCATTTTCAAAATAGATCATAATCTTATTTCCGATTCCCGTGATGGCATAGTCTTTGTTTCTGGACATTCCCGACATCTGCTTGGATTCGGCAAAATTGGTTTTTCCGATCAAAATGGCAGGCTTATCCGCATCAGCAGGCATTGCCTGACTGTCGGACTTCACCGTAAGAACAGCTCCCGTCTTTTTCTTGACACCTTCTGTGATGTCCTCGGTATATTTTTGCACATCCTCGTTCGAGAAAATTGCATTCTGGATCCAGATCGTGTACTCGGTTGTTCCGTTGGAAACCAGCGTGAGATCCTCAAAAGCCTTTTCCTCACCCTCGGTGGTCTCTTCTTCCTCGGGGGTAGTTTCTTCGGTGTCCTTGTCCTGTTGCTCTTCTTTTGTCTCCTTCGGCTTGTTTTTGTCGGGATCCTTTTTGTCATTGTCGCATCCCACAACAGAGATCAGCATCATGCATGCAAGCAATAAACAGAGCCATGTTTTCCAATATTTCTTCATTCTTGTATTCTCCTTCCAATCAATCTAATGAGATCTCGGCAATCATCGGCATATGGTCAGAGGTCCAAAGGGAGTAATCGTCTGAAAGCGAGACAAAGATGTCCACTTTGGTTTTGCTGTTTACATACATATGGTCGATCGATTTGCTATAGTCACCGGTAAGTTCCGGAACGACCGTATAAGCGCCCAAGGATTCATCATAAGTAGAGTAGGTGTGGTATCCACTGCTATTATTTTTAGTTGTGGCTTTGCTCCACGCCGAGGTCAAACCACCGTTTTTCAATGTGGTATGCGGATCACTTGACGTATTACAGTTCAGGTCGCCACCCATCAGAACAGGAATATCCGCATATTGTGGCATTGCTTGTATCTCCGCAATGATAGCCAACAGCTCCTTTGCATTGGAAACACGGGTCGTATTTGCGACACCCGGAGCCAATTTGGGATCACTCCACATAAAGTGCGTATTCAATACCATAAATGACTTGCCCGTTTCTTTGTCCTTGAACACCGCCCATTCAACGCCCTTGGAGTTATCGTTATTGGCACCCGTGTAGAGGTGGACGCCCGATTCCAGCACCTGAAGCTTTTCGGGGAGATAGAACAAAGGTGTATATACGTCGGTCGAAACAGAGCCATCTACACGCTTATAGCCAAGGGCTTCCAATTGATAGGTAAATCCGTTGTGATAGGGGGCTGAATATTCCTGAAAGCCCACAATATCCGGCATATAGGTTCTGAGGATTTCAATCTGATAAGGCTGACGAATAGTGGGGCCTCCGCAGGTGGTGGTATAGCCGTAGACGTTATACAGCAGGATACGTACGTCACCCAAGCTCTCGTTTGCCAGCTTGGTGCCGTCATTGAAAGAAAGATCCTTTTTGGTACCGCTGTAAGAAAAACCGTTTTCATAAGTATAGGTAACGCCTGAGCCTGTTTTGAGGAAGGTTTCGGTGACGTACTGATACAGCGCCGTGTAACCAAACATATCCTTGGCATGGATCTGTACCTTATCGTCGCCTACCGAAACGGTGTAGCCCGCGCCGCTCGCGCTGACCGTTGTTCTGTTGGTGTTACCAACAAGAATCTCACACTTGGTTTCAGATGTCGCATCATTGACAACGTCAAATGTATATCCGTATTCAGCAGCAAGATAGTTTTTCAGCTGCTTCACAAAGATTGCCTCGCAAAATGTTGGATTTCTAGACACAACAAACCTGTATTCCGTGAGCTCTCTGCCTCCAAATACAGCACTTTCAATATGGTATTGGGGCTTCGACACGAACAAATGATCCTCGGTAAACAGGAGCGTTTTGTTTGTGATCTGTCCGTTTGTAATGACAGCATCGCAAAAATGCTTGACAGCAGCGGTTGCTGCATCTGCATTTTCACAATAAATAACAATCTTATTTCCCTTGTATGCAATGGCAAAATTGCCGTTTCGTGTCATCCCATCCATTTTTTCGGATTCCGAAAAAACAGTCTGACCGATCAGGATCGCAGGCTGATCGAAGTCGGCTTCGGTTGCGGTTCTGTCACTTTTTACGGTAAGCTTGGCATCGGTCTTTTCTTTTACCCCATTGGTAAGGTCAGTAAGAGCCTCCTTCACATCGGAGCTGACATACAGTGCCTGTGCCAGCCAAATGGTAAAATCGGTCTTTCCATCAGATGCGATCACCACATCCTCAAAGGATGTTTCCGAATCGGATACGGTCGATTCCTCTTGACTACCCGTGTCTTGACCGTCTCCCGTATCTATCGGCTCCTTCTGATCATTGCACGCCGCAAAGCAGGAGAGTAGCATACAAACCAACAACAAACAGCTGAAAAGCTTTAATATATTTTGTTTCATAAAAAGTTCTCCATCCTAAATCTAAATAAGAGAGGGCTTTGAAAACTCTCGGCCCTCTCTCTGGGAATGCTATGGAATCATTTCAGCTCCAATTCCACAATAAAGGGCATGTGGTCGGATGTCCACAACGGGTACAAATGTGTCAGCGATACAAAGGTCTTGACCGTAGTACCGGGAAAAACATACGCCATATCGATCGCATGGTTCTTGGTTGTACCGGTTACGGAAACGTATTGCGTATAGATCTTAAGTGCATGATTGTAGGTCGGATATGCGTGGTAACCGTTGTTTAGGTTTTTGTGGGGTGCAAGATCATGCGCGGCAACAAGTCCTGCGTCCTTCATGATTCTGTGCGGATTGCTGTTGGGGTTGGAGTTAAGGTCACCGCCCATCATAATGGGGGTGTTCGGATACTTCTCCTTCAACTCCAGCATTTTTGCGGAAATTTCTCTTGCGTTCTGCTGACGAACTGCGTCAGGATCGGCAAGTCCCTCCTGGTTATACATAAAATGCGTACTGAAGATAATAAATTGCTTGCCTGTTGCTTTTTCCTTGAATGCACCCCAGGTAAAGCTCTTGGAGTTGCCGTTGTTTTCGAGCGTATAGAGATGCCATCCGCTCTCAATCAGCTCATATTTGTCTGCCTTATAGAACAGCGGTGTGCAGTTCAAGGATCCTGCAGAGGTCTGTATCTCGGTGTATCCCAGCTTCTTGAGCAAAGGCGTAAAATTGCTGTGATAAGCGGAAGAATATTCCTGCGCGCCGAAGATATCGGGGTTGTAGTCGGCAATGATCTCACGCTGCAGAGGCTGACGAATATCGGGACCACCCATGTCGCCGCTATAGCCGTAGACATTGTAGATCATAACGCGCACGTCACCGTAAGACGTGGTGGTCAAAATCGTTCCGTCCGTGAGCGAGGTGGGAGCATCTGCTGTATAGGAATAGTCATCCTCGATGGTGTATTTCGCGCTTGAGCCCGACTTGAAGAACGTCCCCTTCATATACTCAAACATCGACTCGTATCCGCGCATATCGGTTGCCACAAACTGCAACTTTCCGTCCTTTGCGGCAATGGTAAACTTGTTATCGGCGGCAGTTGCCGTGGTACGGGAGGTGTTTCCAACCAGAATCTCATAGTCGGTTGCGCCCTTATTGTCTGCTACCACCTCAAAATTATAACCATAGTGCTGTGAAAGATGGTATGCAAGGTTGTAAGCCATGTGCGTTTCATTTACTGTAGGAGTTTTGGGAATGACAATGGTATATTCCTTCAACTCGGTACCACAGCAAACCACGCTTTCAATTCCGTATTTTTTGCTGGATTGGAAGCTGAGGCTGGTGTCGATCTTCAGGGTCTTGTTTTCGATCTTCTGACCCGCAATGACCTTGTTGTAAAAATAGTTCAGTGCGTTGAGGTTGCCCTCCTCGCCGTTTCCGTACAAAAGAACCTTATTGCCCGAGAAGCCGACATAGTAGTCCTGATTTCTCGCGCCTGCAGTTGCCGCCTGAGATTCCGGGAAAACCGTGGGACCGATCAAAATACCCGGCTTTGCGAAATCCGCCTCGGTTGCACTGTTGTCGGTCTTCATTTTAAGCTCAGCACCCGTTTTTTTCTTGATGCTGGTGATGATTTCGGTGATCCGATTTTTGATATCGGAGCTGGAATAGAGGTCGCGATCCAACCAAATGGTAAATTCGGTCTCACCGTTGGATGCGATGACATAGGTTTGGGCGTCTGCTTCTGGCCCCGTGGTAATTTCCTCACTGTCACTTGTGCTTTCGGTAGTGTCTTCGGGCTCCTTGGTCTCATTGTTACAACCCACAGCACCGAGAAGCATCAAAAGAGCCATGAGAAAACAAACTATTTTTTTCATTTTTAATATCAATCGGGAAAAGATTTTCCTGTTCCTTTCTTTTATTGAAGCGAAAAATCGGTAAATCTGGGGCAATGGTCAGATGTCAGAAGGGCTGCGCGGTCGGTGATGGTCACATAAGCCGTCGGATGCATTTTGGTCTGCTCTCCCTGCATCATCCATGCGTAGTCAATGGCTCTGCGAGGATCGTCTCCGGGCATAGGACAGGTCACATATTCACCCTTGATCTCGTCGTAGGTCGCATAGCCCTTGATACCGCAGGATTCATCCTTGACCTCTGCAACGTCATACATCCATTCCATGCCGCCGTTTTGAAGCGTGTTAAAGGGATCGGTTGCATAATAGGTGTTCAGGTCACCGCCCATGATCACGGGCAAACCGCGGTATGCCGCATTGGAACGGATCTCCTCGACAGTCTTCAAAAGATTTTCAGCATTTTGCACGCGAACCGAGTTACGTTGCTCGGGAGTCAGCCAAGCGGCACTATACATAAAGTGTGTGCAGATCGCGACAAACCGCTTTTGGGTCTGCAGATCCTCAAAAACGCCCCAAGTCAGCGATTTGGAGGAGACATCATTGATGTTCAGAACCGAGCCATCATCCTTGGTGGGATCGGGCATGGTCTCGGGATACATCACAAAGCCCTTGTCGATCAGCTTTACACGATCGGGGCGATAGAACAGTACGGTATAGTTGAGCGGTGTGCCGTCGGGATGCGACACGGTGTGGTATGCCTCAACTGCCACATATCCCGCCTCATTCAAAAGCGGAGTCATTCCCTGATGATACGCCTTGCAATACTCCTGCATGCCAAGCACGTCGGGTGCATAGGCGGAGATCAGCTCGATCTGCATTTGCTGACGCAACGGAATGGGACCGCTGTGCAGATGCGGTTGATTTTCTCTGTCCGGCCACCACTTATAACCGTAAATGTTATAAAACATGACGCGCAATTCACCTTTTTTGTTGCCGATGTAAGCCGACGAAAACGTATTCTCTTTCATTTTTTGGATTTCCTTCTCAGATCATAAAATAAAATCAATTTCTCGGTGCGAGAAACAGATCGATCGGTTCTTTCACTTGTGTGCTTTTACTGCGCGAAAGAGCAGATAGATCCGCCTCTTGCGGGCTTGTCAGACTGTAACCCCGAAAACTCCTCAAAAGTCAAGCAGAATCGCTCTTACAAAAACGAGCTGAACTTAAACGATATTGCTTAAGTTCAGCTCGAAGAAGTGTGTTCCACTGAAACCGATGATCTCATCGGATCAAGG
>JAZOPW010000026.1:0-5456 GCA_045655785.1 Eubacteriales bacterium | reverse complement strand
AGCAGTCTTACCAACACCGGGCTCACCGATCAGACAAGGGTTATTTTTTGTGCGTCGGGAAAGAATCTGAATCACACGCTCGGTTTCACTTTCGCGCCCGATGATCGGATCAAGCCGACCGCTCCTTGCCATCTCGGTCAGATCTCTGCCGAAATTCTTGAGCGTGGGAAGGGAATCCAAGCCGGATTTCGCATTGGTGTTGCCATGACCCGAGGATGAGAAACGACCTTGTGCCGTCTCCCGAGGGGTAGAGGTGTTGCCAAGGAAGGTGGTCAGGTCATTCCGAAGATCCCCGATCGACACGCCCAAGGTTTCGAGAACCCGAACCGCAACACAGTCTCGTTCATTCAACAGCGCCAACAGCAAATGCTCGGTACCGATATAGTCCTGACCGCCCTTTTGGGATTCATAAAGCGAGGCTTCAATGATGTTTTTCGTGCGGGGGGTCATATCCGAGGCAGAGACAGAGGTAGGAGAGCCGATTCCGGCAAGATCTGCCACCGCCTTTTGAATTTTTTCAAGCTCGGCTCCGCGTTCATTCAAATAATGTGCGGCAACGCCCGATTCTTCTTTGAGAAGTCCAAGCAGCAAATGCTCGGAGCCAATATAAGTGTGTCCCATCTCTGCGGCAGAGCGCAATGCGAGGTTCAGGACATTTTGTGCTTTTTGTGTAAAACGATTTGCCATCAGATACACATCCTTTCTAAGTCAAGTCACAGGGGACTTGATCGGTTATTTTTGATTCAAAACCGACTGTACCTTTTGTGCGCGGAGCTTGTCTCGCGAGGCTTCGGTTTTGGGAGGGGCTTCGGTAGAAAGTGTCAGAGTAGCAGGCATTGTTTCTACCAAAAGGGTACCCAATTGTTCATATGTGATCGAATCGACGATTCCTAACGAAATGCCGAGTCGAACGTCTGCAAAGAGACGGATGAATTCCGAAGAGGAGAGCATATAGGCATATTTCAGAGTGCCTTCCGCCCGTTTGATACGGTCGGTTAAACGGTCAAGGGCGTCTCCCGTGATTTGATTGCGTGCTTTCAATTCGCTTTCGTTGATCTGTCGGACAGCCTCTCCCAGCTTTTTCAGGGTTTCTTCCTCGGTGATACCGAGTGTGATTTGATTGGAGATCTGATACATGCATCCGGCCGAACCGCTTCCTTCTCCGAAAAGCCCTCTTACGGTGAGTCCAATCTTGGAGAGTTGTGTGGCAAGCGAATCCATATATCCGCCACGCGTCAATGCGGGCAGAAACATCATCACAGACGCACGCATTCCTGTACCGAGATTGGTAGGGCAATGCGTCAGATAGCCGAGCTGCTCGCTGTATGCAAAGTCGAAATCCTCATCCAAGCGATTTTCGACTCGCCAAGCGTTTTTATAGGCATCCTCCAACGCCAATCCTGAAAGAATCGATTGAATTCGAAGGTGATCCTCCTCACATACCATAACGGCAATTCCGCCCGCTTCCTGTAAGAAAAGCGCGTGCGGTGTGCTTTTTGCTGCAAACTCGGGGCTGACATAGTGTCGCTCCACATATGAGGTTGCCATAATGGGGGAGAGGTCGGAAAAATCAATCTTTTTAAATCCCGATGCCTCCAAAGGGGCGCTGACCTTTTCCAGGATCTCGTTCGCTTTTGCGTGATCAAGACGTGACATGAAGGGATAACCTGCCAGATTTCTTGCCAAGCGTACACGTGAGCTGATGACCGTTTCACATGCGTTTCCTGTAGTATGATACCAAGCCATGATTATTTATCCTCCTTTTCCGATTCCATCTGTCGGATCTCATCGCGTAATTTGGCGGCTGTTTCATAGTCTTCCTTTGCAACTGCGTCCTGCAAGTCTTTTTTTAGCTTGCGGAGCTGTTCAGCACGTGCCTGCTTTGCACGATGCTTGGAGGGGACGTTACCTGTGTGTGTGGTCGTTCCGTGGATCGAGGCGATCGTGCGGGAAAGCTCGTCCTGAAAGATCTCATAGCATACGGGACAGCCCAATTTGCCGCTTGTCGAAATGTCAGTATAAGTAGAGCCGCATCCGGGACATTTTTTTTGCGTGGAGATCGTTTTCATGGTCGGGATTCCAAAAAATCCGCCAAACAGATCGTCATGCATTGCCGAGAAGGGATCTGCAAAGCTTCCCATCATGGAGGTGATTTCCTGAAGGTCGCCCTTTTCGCGAAGCTTGGCGGCACAGTCTCCGCAAAGTGAATAGGAGCGCGTTTTTCCATTGATATTTTCATTATAAAAAACCGTGGCAGTTCTTTTTTTACATTTTTCACACAACATAATTTGCTCATTCCTTTCCATTGCCATTCTTTTTTGTTATATTATATCGCTTTTCGTACAAGAAATTTGTCACAATATCTGCGAAATGTAATTTTTTGGAAAAATTAACTGTTTTTCATAAAAGATAAGATAATTTGTTTGAAGATCGTTGCCCGCACCGTGTTTCGAGCATTGGGAGGAAGATCCGAAAGTGCGGCAGGGGACATTGCCGAGGCGGCGATCCAAAATTCACGTTCGGTGATCAACGCATTTCCAAGCAGATTTTTCAGATATGCCAAGGCTTCGTTTTCCTCTATTTGATCTCCGATCGCACAGAAGAAATGCATCAGATATTCGTTTTGTTCCATTCTTTTCCGCACAATACGAATACATCCGCCGCCGCCGCGACGCGATTCGATGATATAACCTCTTTCAGGCGTAAACCGCGAAGAGATCACGTAGCTTATCTGACTCGGAACACAGCCGAGACGGCTTGCCATTTCATTTCTTTGCAGCTCAAGAATTCCGTTTCCTTCATTCAGCATTTCCTCAATCAGTCTTGCAATATGATCCGTAAGCATATAGTTCTTCCTTTCTTGTTTAACCTTCTTTGACCTTTGCGGCTTCATTATACAGCAAAGGTCAAAGAAAGTCAAAGTCTAAGAAGGTCAAAAAACAAAAATGAAAGTTGAAAAGAGGAGATTAGATCAAAATAATCGATACTTTTCTTTCTTTTTTGCAATTTTTTGAGATTTTATGGACAGGAAATTACTTTGCTTCACAAGGATCGACACTTAAATCGATTGCCAAATCGACTGTCAAATCATTCTTGGTGTTGACAACCGACTCTTTTTGTGTTATACTATACAGAGTAAAAGAGGAAAGGAGTGTATGACCAATGGACGAAATGCAGGAAAAACCGGAATTGTATCCTCATTTGAATAAAATCAATTCACCGGATGACCTGAAGGCTCTGCCGTCAGAGGAGCTTCCCGTTTTGGCCGAGGAGATCCGAGCATTTTTGGTAGAACGCGTTTTGGAAAACGGCGGTCATCTTGCCTCGAATCTTGGAGTCGTCGAGATGTCGATTGCGATCCATCGCGTATTTTCCTCTCCTCATGACCATATCATTTTTGACGTAGGTCATCAAGCCTATATTCATAAGCTGATCACAGGCAGAAGAGAACAGTTCTCAACTCTGCGTCAGGCAGGGGGACTCAGCGGTTTTCCGAAGAGAAGTGAAAGCGAGCACGATGCGTTTGGCGTAGGTCATAGCTCGACCTCGCTTTCTGCGGCACTGGGCTTTGCCGAAGCTGACCGTCTTTCGGGCTCGGATGCCTATACTATTTGTGTTTTGGGTGACGGTGCCTATACGGGCGGTATGATCCATGAGGCAATGAACAATTGCCGTAAGAAATTGCGTCTGATCATTATCTTGAATGAGAACGAAATGTCGATCTCCAAGAATATCGGACGGTTTGCGAAAACCCTTTCACACCTGCGCTCCAAAAAAGGCTATTTCCGTACCAAAAATGCCACGGGATCCTTCTTGCAAAAAATACCGCTGATCGGAAAAGGCTTGTTCTCATTGCTTCGCCATATCAAGATCATTTTCAAGTCTGCACTTTACGGCAGTAATTATTTTGAGGATCTGGGGCTTTACTATCTTGGACCTGTAGACGGAAACGATGAGGAAGCGGTTGAGACCCTGTTGCGCGAAGCGAAGGAAAGCAACCAAAGCTGCGTGATTCATCTGAAAACGCAAAAGGGAAAGGGCTATGCTCCTGCCGAGGCGTCTCCCGATAAATATCACGGCGTTGCGCCTGCCGGAACTACGGTGCCGGACGGAACCAGCTTTTCTGAGGAGATGGGTTCGCATCTGACCTCGTTGGCGATGAAAAATGAGAAGATCTGCGCCATTACTGCGGCGATGGCTCCGGGAACCGGTCTGTCGCGCTTTAAGAATTATCACCCTTCGCGCTTTTTTGATGTTGGAATTGCCGAAGAACATGCCGTAACCTTTGCCGCAGGTCTTGCCGCAAACGGTTACCGTCCTGTTGTGGCGATCTATTCGACCTTTCTGCAACGATCGTATGACAATATCATACATGACGTTGCTTTGCAAAATCTTCCCGTTGTCTTTTGCATCGACCGCGCAGGCTTGAACGCCGCGGACGGTGCAACGCATCACGGAATTTTTGACGTAGCCTTCCTATCACAAATTCCCAATATCAAATTATACGCCCCGATTACACGCCACACCCTGCGAAATGCAATGGAGGAGGCTTTGCGTAGCAACGTCCCGTGTGCCATCCGTTATCCCAGTGGATATGAGGATGCGTCTGTTTCCGAAATGTTTTATGGCAATGCGGTTCCGGGTGGGATCGGGATCCGAAATGACTTTTTGCATTCTCCAAAGGATTCTCCAGAGCAGCTTGACGCCGTAATCATCACACACGGACGCATCGTTAAGGAGGCAATGGCGGCAAGCGAAATCCTGAAAAAGCAGGGAAAACAGATCGGAATCCTCTTGCTGGAGCAGATCAAGCCGTATCACGAGATCGCCGCACAGCTCTTGCCCCTGTTGCCGAAAAAGGCGTGCAAGATTCTCTTTTTGGAAGAGGAGATCCGCGCGGGCGGCATGGGAATGATGCTTTCCGAAACACTTTCGCACTTTGAGATCATGCAGAACAAGAGCGTCACCGTAATGGCAATCGATGATAATTTCGGTATTCCGAAGTGCCGTGAGCCAATTTTGAAAACGGTAGGGCTTGACCGCGAAAGCATTGTACAAAATATTCTATCATGACCAAAGCGGATATCGTTTTTATGAACGGTATCCGCTTCTTTCAATTGTTATATTTGATTGTTCCGTATGTTGATGCCTTTTCTGTATAAAAAATTTATGTTGCTTTCAGTAAAAAACTATTGACAATCAGTTGATTGTATGATAAAATATTGAAAAGTGATAAGAAAAATAGGAGGAAGAAAAAACATGATCCTACAATTTCATGACGATATGATTCCGGGAACCAAATTGAGACAGTCGGATATGGAAGGACTCACCGGACTTGATTTTTTAAAAAAGGTGTTTTTCATCAGTGACGGCGTGATGCTGACACAGATTCGTGATATTTCGGGTATCGATAGCTCTACCTTGCAAAACTGGACCAAAAGAGGCTGGGTGCCGCT
>JAZOPW010000025.1:0-6442 GCA_045655785.1 Eubacteriales bacterium | reverse complement strand
CCAGGCGCTTGTCACCAATGATGCAGTTGTGCATCACGGCAGCGTTGTGCTCGTTCGCGTTTCCATCCATGTACTCGTTGTAGGCCTTGTCGAACTCGAAGTACTGGCGCAGGATACCGTCGTCAAAGCAGAAGTCGAACGCCTTGGTGGGCTCGGTCTTGGAGTAGAGCCAGAAGATGATCTCGGGCTCGTACAGCAACTCCAAGATCATTTCCAAGAAGATCTTTGACTACGAGGCTCCGCTGTTCCAGGGCTATGAGTTCATCGGCATCAAGGGCATGACGGGTAAAATGTCAAGCTCCTCCGGACTCAACCTCACCCCCGAGACCCTGCTGAAGCTCTATCAGCCCGAGGTCATTCTCTGGCTCTACTCCAAAACCGACCCCACCAAGGCGTTCGACTTCTGCTTTGACGACGGCATCCTGCGTCAATACTTTGAGTTTGACAAGATGCTGACCGATTGCCGCGAGGGCAAGGCAAGTGAGGTCATTGGAGACATCATGTACAACTGCCGCGTGGAGGGTCGCGAGATCGAGACCGTTCCCATGTCGCTGTTGGTACAGCTCGGCTCGATCGTCAACTTCAACGTCCCGATGCTCGAGACCGTCTTTGAAAAGATCGGCACGCCCTACAAGGCAGAGCAGTTTGCCGATCGTCTCGACCGCGCGAAGTTCTGGCTCGAGCAGTGTGCGCCCGATCAGGTCAACCGCCTGCGCACCACGCGCAATTGGGAGGTTTACAACTCGCTGACCGACGCTGAAAAGAAAGAGATCGAATTGCTCCACGCGTATATCGCTAAGGGCGGCTACACGCTGGACGAGCTGAATACCGAGCTTTACGCCATCCCCAAGACGGTCTACGGTACCGACATGACCGACAAGGAGCTGAAGGGCATCCAGGGCGCGTTCTTCCGCACCGTCTACAAGCTTCTCATCGACAAGGAAAAGGGACCGCGTCTCTATCTCTTCCTTTACGCCATCGAAGCCGAAAAGTATGTGGGCTTGCTTGATTTCTCCTATCCGCAAACCGAGGAGGAGATCAAAGCCGACACGCCCGAGGAGGTCTGCTGTCCCGAGGTCGAGGACGCTCCCGCGAACCGCGAGCCCGACCCCGTGGAGCCGATCAAGGAGCAGGTCACCATCGACGATTTCGCAAAGCTGGATCTCCGCGTTTGCAAGATCCTCAAGGCAGAGGGCGTGCGCAAGTCGCATTCCTGCCTGAAGCTGACTCTGTTCGACGGCATCGCCGAGCGCGTGATCATGTCCTCCATCAAAGAGGAATACTCGCCCGAGCAGCTTGTGGGACGCAAGATCATTGTCATCGCCAACCTCAAGCCCAACCGTATCTGTAACGTCAATTCCAACGGTATGCTCCTCGCCGCAACCAACAACGCCTGCGGCTGCCAGATCATCTTCGTTGACGACTGCGTTCCCGAAGGAACTGCAATTCATTGATTGGAAAGTGGATTTTTGCGGGGGAACTTTTGAGTTTTTTCGTGGGGAAACTTCTTGAGAAGAACAACGCAACGTTCCGTTGCTACGGGAATATTTCGCAAGCGAAATATTCTAGGTTTCCCAACGTGCTTGCACGTTTTACCCCATTCAAGAACTTCCCCTAAAAAAGTATATAAAATAATTTTTGAAATCTAATCGCTTTAGATTAACAATTGCTCCCGCTAGAGGTCAGGGACCACCGAGACCCTGACCTCTCTAAACGATAGTTTTACCTTGACAACTCTGTTTGTCACACGAAGGTTTTTATTCGTAGGGCGGGGGTTCTCCTCCCTCCGCCGATCCAAAAGTTGAGTATTTGCGGTTAGAGCAAATAAAAAAGACAAAATGAAAGAAAAACAATAAAGGCGAAGCAAACCACGCTTTAACCTCGCATCAAAAAGAAAATTTCACCGCGAGACGGGTGTTCGCATCCGTCTTGCGGTGAAGGTTCTTGCGAGTGAGAGGTTTGGAGAGAGGGGGCTTCTTTCATGTAATCTTCCTTAACGTAAAAAAGAGCCTAAATGGCTCAAAAAGCCAAAGGAAAACAAATTTCGTGGAGCATTTTGGGTGGTGGTACCAAAATGCTAGCGGGAGCTATTGTTAATCTGAAGCGAACAAAAGTTAAAAAAACAGCTCAAAAAATGTTTTAAAAGTTCTTGAATGGGGTGAAACGTGCAAGCACGTTGGGGAACTTCTTTCAAGAAGTTCCCCCACAAAAAACATAGTCTCAATATCTCAAATCTTTACAGCTCCGACGGGACGGATGCGGAGAACCATGCATCTGCCGTTGCCGAGCGCGGAGTCCATCACACGGCGGAAGTTTTCGACGTCGCTTGCGGGAACGAATGCCTGAATGGTTCCGGCAAACCCCCCGCCATGAACACGCCATGCAGCTTTTTTGCCTGCAAGCTCCTTTTCGGCAAGACAGAGAGCCAGGGAGAGACCCTGCTCATGAACGTTTTTGGTGGTGTAAACATTTTGCAGATAGCAGAACGAGGAACGCCCCGACGCAACGATGCCGCCAAAGAAGGTGTCAAGGTCTCCCAATTTGAGGGCCGATTTCAGTGTCGCAACACGGCGGTTTTCGGCAAAGAAGTGGAGCGCGCGCATGATGGCACGGTCGCCAAGCTCCTCACGCAACCGGGGAATGGCGTCGATCACTGCCTGCTCATCGCATTCGCGCAGAACGGTCTTGCCCATTTTTGCGGCAACAGCCTTCATTTCGGCGGGAACAGACGCATAGTCGTCGGTCAGATCGGCGTGGTTGCCGCCTGTGTTGACGATACAAAGGTTGTATCCTGCCGCGGTAATGTCAAAGTCTAACTTTTCGATCACGGGCTTGGAGGGATCGGCAAAATCGATGGCAACAATGCCGCCAACCGCGCAAGCAACCTGATCCATCAGTCCGCAGGGCTTTCCAAAGAATTTGTTTTCGGCATACTGTGAGAGCTTTGCGATCTCCACGTTGTCGATCTTACCATCGTTGTAGATGTGGTTGAGGATGTTTCCAATCATATCCTCGAATGCGGCAGAGGAGGAAATGCCCGATCCTTTAAGCACGTTTGAGGTGGTGTAGGCGTCAAATCCGCCGACCTTGTATCCGTCCTTGCGGAAACCTGCCACCATGCCTGCAATCAGCTCATCCGAGTGACCCTCTGGAATTGCACGGGGAGCGGTGAATTCGTCAATGTTGACGGCATCCTCATTAAAGCCCTCACTCTTGACGCGGATCACGTTTGTATCAGAGGGAGCGGCTACCGCGATGATATCAAGGTCGATCGATGCCGCAATGACACAGCCGTGATTGTGGTCGGTGTGATTTCCTGAGATCTCGCTGCGCCCTGCAACCGAGTAGAGTGCGGCGTCACGGTCGGTGCCGTAGATCGATGCAAAGGAGTCAACGGCGGCGGCGTAGCGCTTTTTTTGTGTCTCCACAGCCTCGGCACCATATATGTAGGTAAAGCGGTCATCAAATTTTCCGCCCAAAATGGCGTTTTTCAATTCGGTCGTTTTCATGGATTCATTTCCTTTCATGCGGTAAACGAATTATTTTCATTTCATTATATCATATTTTTGATTTGGAATCAATGCTTTTTTCAAAAGATATTTGTAAATCTTTTGCATGGATATAAAATTCTTGTTTTAAAAAACGTGGGCTATATCATTTAAGAAAGGTGCATGTGACTTTCTTAATGAGACAGCCCGAAAATTTTTCATTCCAAATAAAGTGCGTCGCTATTGAGAAAAGCATGGGCGCTGATGCTTGAATCGGTTGGGATCGTGCGGGATGCGCCGCATTTGCGACAGGTGACCTTGATGCCGTCGGCAAGAATCTCTGCGTCATAGCTTCTGCCGTTGTCGTGCGGATCACATTTGCAGTAGATCTTGCCCTCGGCGTCCAGATCATTGATGACAAACATCACGATCTCCAATACCTGCGGATCGGGCAGAACGCTTTCTTCCTCAGCATGAAGCGAGGAAAGATCCTTCAAGCCGCTCTTTTCCAGCAGATCCAACAGCTCCAGCTCGCTTCGTGCAAGCTCCGCCTTGACCTGATTGATCTCTCCGATAAACGCCAGATTGAAGTCGGAGTAGGGACATTGCAGGGTAAAAAGATCCTTTTCAAAAAAGAGCGAAGAATTGAGCGTAAAAATATGCGGATTGGTGCAAACAAGGCAGGGTACAGTCAGACGAACCTTGCCGTCACCCGAGGATACGATCGTCATTTCGCTATTGCCGCAGGTGCATTTGAGCTTGACCATGTCGGCGGACAGCGCGAAGATGTTCACGGCACTCATGATACCGCTGCCGCAACAGGGACAGCGATATGCTACGGTGGTTTGTTTCGGGTCAATTACCATTGCAAATCATCCTTTTCTTCAGTCGGTTATTACAATTATATTCTGCAAGTCACAAAATGGCACGGAATGCTCCATGCCATTTTGCACTTTATTTTGATCAATCGTGATCGTGACCCTCATGAGGATCCGTGGTCTCGCTCGATTCGCCTGTTCCCGTAGTGGTTTCCACGGTGGTCGTGGGCTCACCCAGCTTGTTCAAAGCCTTTTCATTGGGCGTGTACTTTTCTGCAAGACCGTCAACCCATTCCTGGAGCTGCTCGGTTACATAGTTGGTCTTTGCGGCACTTGCCCAAGCCTCCTGCTTTTCGATGAAGACTGCAACGAATGCGCTCTTGCCGTCCTTTGCGGTGATTACACTCATCTCGTTTGCCTTGCGGTCCTTGTTAAAGAGCCACTCGGAAAGCTTCTCATCAGCAGCGGATGCATCGGAAAGCTTGATGGTTGTAGAAACCTTTGCGGAGGAATCCAATGCCGAAAGAGCATTGAGCAGATCAAGATCGGTCTTGTCCTTCAGGGTTTCAAGAGCCGCCTTTGCGTCATCCGCGTAGGTGGTTTTTGTGAATTCCAGATAGCCGCCCTTTACCACGTTTTCGGTGTCAAGATACAGGGGCTTGTCGAGAACCATGTAGGTGTTGTAGGTGGTAACCTTATCCTTTGTTACCTTGAAATACTCGACGTCGCCTTCCTTGCGTGCGCTGTTGCTTTCGCTTGCAGGAGCCTTCGTGTCGGTCAGAGCCGAGATCCATGCCTCAAAGGAATCCTTTTCGGGTTCCTTTGCAAAGCTTGTGGTTTGCTTTGTCGGGTAGACCTTGTCAAGCGAGGTGGTCAGATCGTTGATGATCTGATAGTAGATATCGCCATTGAAGGAAACGAAGGAAATATCGTAAGCCTTGTTTGTGACGTCGGAAACGTAGATCACGTAGTAAACATTGCTTTCGTTGGTAACCAGGATGCTGCCCTTCTGTACCGTGCTTGCGGTTGCCGCCTTGATAACGGCACTGGGAAGGGTAGAGGTGCTGGAGGTGCTGGACTTCACGTCTGCCTTCTCGGTAGCGTTGTTGTCCTTCAGGAGCTTCGTAATATCCGCGCCGTCAGCCTCCAAAAGCTTCTTGAATGCATCGGCTTGCTCGGATGCCTTCTTATAGGTTACTGTGGGATACTTGGGAGAGGTTTCCTTGCTCTGGGTAATATATTCGAGGATGTTCTTCTTGAAGTCCTTGTCGCCCTCGAACTCTTCGCCCTCTACAAACGCATAGTACTTCACACGTGCGCTTACCTTTTCGGTGCTTGCAGTCTCGGAAAGGAATGCAACCAGGTAGATACCGTCGTCGGTTGCGATCGCGGTGGTCTCATACTGCTTACGCTTGGAATCCAAGAGCCACTTTTTCAGATCGGTCTTGCCGGTGTAATCATCGTTCTTGGTAAATTCCTTTGCAGCGTCGAACTTCATATCGTTGAGCGCGGTGATCAAAGCCTCGCCTGTTTTCACGGTGAGCGTCTTGAGCGCGTCCGAAGCAGTAACGGTTGTGGTGTACTTGTTGTAAGCTGCCTTATAGTTTTCGGAAAGGTGGTTTTCCAGAACCAATGCCTTGAATTCCTCGGCGGTCTTGCACTCCTTGAGCTTCTTTGCCAGGTCTTCGTTATCAGCAGCAAAGGTCAGGTAGTCGATTTTGAAGTAATCGGCAGGATTCTCATCGCGGAATGCCTTCAAATCCTCCAGGGTAACAGCCTTTTCGTAAGTACCCTGCATCTTGTTGGTGTACTTGTTGTACAGGTTTACAAGGGTGAGCGCATCCTTGATGTCGCTTTCCTTCATGCCTTTGCCCATTGCGTCGTTGAGGAATGCCTTGAAGGAAACGTATCCGTAAGAGGTCTGCATGGTCTTCAGCTCGTCGATCGCCGACTTGATGTCTTCCTTCTCGGTCTTGTCAAGAGAGACACCGTTTCTGTGCGCTTCGTCGCAAACTGCCAAATAGATCTTCAGTGTTTCCATAATGTCATCGATGCTGTCACGCAGGGTCTCTTTCAGACTGACCTGTGCAACGGTGAGAGCATACTGATCGGCAGAGGAGAAGGTCTTGGTAATGC
>JAZOPW010000024.1:0-2186 GCA_045655785.1 Eubacteriales bacterium | reverse complement strand
CACAAACGCCTTTTGAAACAAAAACCCCCGGGCAGACACCTGTCTCCCGGAGGCAATTTTTGTCAGATAACATTCAGTTCAAAGCAGGATATTTGTCGTTATCGGTTCCTGTGATCGTACAACCCCAGAATTTCGCGATGGTCTTGGGAATCTGAGTATTCTCAATCACCTTTCCTTCAAACAGCTCGCCACCGTCTCCGTATGCGAAGACCGGTACGAATTGAGCCGAGTGGTCACCGCTGTTATAAGCATAAGTTCCCTTACCGTTGGGAAGCAAATTACCCGTCTCATGGTCAGCCGTGATCAACACGAAGGTGTTGGGATGATAGAAGGCATACTCCATAAACAAGCCGATCGCCTGATTGAAGCGCACAACACTCAAAAACGTATTGGTCATGTTGTTGCTGTGGCAATGCTTGTCGATGTGTGCCTCCTCATACATCAGGAAGAAGCCCTTCTCATTTTCGGAAAGCGTATTCAGGTTCGTTGTGATCTTATTTTCGATCGTCTTGAGTCCCTCAATGTTGTAATAGTCGTAGTTACAATCCAAGATCGTTCCGCTATTTTTCACCAGCTCGGCTTGCGACGCGATGATATCATCGGTATCATAACGGTCATTTGCATGAGCCGAGAAAGCGGCAGGGGTTGCACCTGTTACAAGATCGGTAGACATAACGGCGGTTGCCATACCGATGCTCGCGGCGATCTCGGTCAGCGACTTGACGTCCTTTTTCAAGTAGTTTTTACCCAGAATGCTTCGGATCGTTTTATAGCCGGATGCCAATGCGGTACCCGCAGCGGCACTGTCGGTAATGGTGAAGTCTCTGTTGGTGTTGGAATAGGAATTGGTCCGCGCAAGACCGTAATAGGGCAACATATAACCGTAGAACAGGTCTTCCCCATCACTGTAATCCTCTTGTGAGGTGGGCATTCCCATCACATCAAACAGCAGAGTCTGATACATACCCATGCCGTCTCCGATCAAGAAGATGTAGTTTTCCGCCTTTTCCTGAATCGGCTCACAAATCAAAACCTCCTCGGGAACCTTGGAATCAAAGTATTCGCCCGTGATATAGGTCTCTACAAAGTAATACGCCGCCGCGGCGATCACAAAGTAGTCACCCTCCATGGCAATATGTCCGTTTGATGCCCAAAGTGCAAACTCCACACCCTCGGTGTCGGCATCCAGATAAAAGGAGATGTCGCGCTCGGTCTCGCCCACCACGATCTCATGCTTGCCCTCCTTGGGGGCTGTGCTCTCCTCTACGATCGTAAGCTCAATATCGGTGCGCGCCTTGATCTCGTCACGGATAAATTCTGCGGCACGCTTGTTATAGTCCACGCTGTCCTTGTCATATACGATCGAATATTTAGAAAGTTCAACTCCATTGAGAAGAGCCTTTTTGTTTTCCTCGGTGCTTTCCTCATCGGTTGGCTTGGAATCGGTCGTTTCATCATCCACGTCGGGGGGGGTTGACGAGTCGCAAGCAACGCAACTCAACATTGCCAGCAGCAAAGCCAGCAAGCACAGAAAAACTCTTGTTTTCATAAAAGCCTGTTCCTTTCAAAATTTGTGGACGCGGTATTTTCATATGTTATCATATGACGGTGGGATTCTTCATAGAATGAGATCAGAGAAAATTAGAACTCGTTCTTCAGCTTGTTCAGGCATTCACGGCAGATACGCTTCGTGTTGAAATACACGATATTATCCACGTTGTTGCAGAAAATGCAGGCAGGGTGATACTTTTGCAGGATGATACGTCCCTCTTCCGTAAAGATCTCGAGCGCATCCTTGGTCTGGATGTCCATGCTCTGGCGAATTTCGGACGGAAGAACGAGTCTTCCCAATTCGTCGATTTTGCGAACTACACCTGTTGATTTCATGTTTGATACACTTCCTTTCATTTTTTGTTTTTTTGACAAGATTCACGCAAATCTCGGTGTTACCACTATTATAATCCCTTTTTTTTAATTTGTCAATCCCTATTTTTGGAAAAAACTGTATTTTTTTGGTTTTTTTATTTTTTTAATAGCATCTAAAATAAAAAAAAATCGACGATTGTCGAAAAAGGAGGATCGAAGCCGATGCTTGGGAAAATTTTTGGAATTCTGTGTCTGATCGCGGTATTTTTCGGAATACTCGGAGGAAACGACATTGAGCTGGGAGGAAGTCGGATCGTAGC
>JAZOPW010000023.1:0-7177 GCA_045655785.1 Eubacteriales bacterium | reverse complement strand
CCGAAAAACAGATACCCCGCGCGCGGTGTCCCCTTCAGCTCTTTGCGAAAATCAGCATCCTTTAGCAGCTCCATACCTCTGTCCCCCATGTTTTTTGATGATATTATTATACCATTTATCGACCGATTCGTCAACCGTTGTTTCTTGATTCTTGGAAAAATGAAGAAAAGTTTTTAAAAGTTTCAAAAAAAATTGAAAAACCCTTGACAAAAAGAAAAGAATCGAGTATAATATAATGGTCATTGTATAAAAGCGTATTTTGTGCTGAAAGGCGAAACGCTTCCGATTCAAATTAAAGGAGGTGCATACGATGCTCAGAACTTATCAACCGAAAAAGCGTCAGAGAAAAAAGGAGCATGGCTTCAGAAAGAGAATGAAAACCGCTGACGGCAGAAACGTACTCAAGAGAAGACGCGCAAAGGGCAGAAAAAGACTGACCTATTGATCGAATGCCGGCGAATGCTCTTCGCAGGGGTTCGTTTCGTCGCCGGACAACTCTTTGTTCGGTAACGCGTCAGACTCCCACATAAAAACACCGACTGCCGATGTAGTATACCGCATCTCGCCGTCGGCGTTTTTATTTGCCGTATTACCATTTTATTTTTGCTTATTTTTCAATCAACGGAAGCAGTGCCTAAAAAAGGAAAGAAACAATGAAGTACACAACGCTGAAGGAACATCACCTGTATCAAAAGACCTTTCAACGGGGCGCCCGTTTTTCGGGACGCTATCTTTCGGTCTTTGTTTTGCGCGATTATGCGGCAAAGCGACTGATGAAGGAGAATCCCGAAAAGAAATATTACAACCGCTTTGGCGTGTCGGTCACCAAAAAGGTGGGCGGTGCCGTACAGCGCAGCCGTGTCAAGCGGATCCTGCGCGCAGGCTACCGTGCTGTCGAGCCCGAGATCAAGGCGGGGTATTTGATCGTGATCTCCCCCAGAGACGGCATCCTTTCCGCAAAATCCACAGACGTGGAGCGTGAATTGCGAAAGGGCTTTGCAAGGCTGGAAATGTTCCGAAATCCCGAGTCCGTATGAAATATCTATGTATTTGGCTGATCCGTCTTTACCAAAAGCTATTGTCGCCGCTGAAAAAACAGCCGACCTGCCGTTTCAGCCCCACCTGCTCGGCGTATGCCATTGAGGCGTTTTCGAAGCGTGGTTTTTTTGTTGGAGTGATTTTGACCGTTGGCAGGATCGCGCGGTGTCAGCCGTTTGGAAAGGCAGGATGGGATCCCGTACCCGAAAGCGGCTTGAGAAATCCGAAATATCCGCCGCGACCAATGACAAAATACTATTATCCCGACGAATACGGCTTGGAACAAAACGACAAGCAATGACACAGATCCGCTGCGGCACCGCGCGGCGTAATGACACATTGGCGGTGCGCTTTTCCCAAAACAAGAAAGGGAGTTTACAAAACAGTTATGAATATGAAAACAAGAAAGCTTGCGACGCGCATCATCGCGATCGCAACCCTGGTGCTTCTGTTGATGACCACGCTTGCGGGCTGTGGCTCGAACAAGCCTACCAAAATACTGACCGTCAACGACGAAGCACTTCAGTTTGATACGGCAGAGGAGCTGGCAAAGCACGGACTCAAGCCTACTGAATTGAGTCAGATCGCCAAGATGCTGGCGGCTGTTTGCAGTCTCGAGTTCGATACGCAGGAAATGCTGGTAGCCGCGTCTCGCGGATACGACATGACCGTGGAGGGCTTTGATGATTCCAAGGTTGACCCCTCTGTCAACAAGGGCATGAATCTGACCGCGGCGAAGAACGTGATCACCAAGGCAAACGAAAAAGCCGATGACGATACGAAGGTTACGTTTGACTACGCGAAGCTCGCGGAGCTGAATGCAGAGGACGTTAACTCGATCATCGATGCGTTCCGTGTCAAGATCAGCACCGAGAACAATTCGGATTTCATCAGCGTGATCCTCTCCGCGATCGGAACAGGACTGCGCTGGATGACCAACACCCTGGGATTTGGCAACTATCTGCTTGGTATTTGCCTGTTTGCGATCGTGATCGAAATTCTGATGCTTCCCTTTGCGATCAAGCAACAGAAAAACTCGATCCGTCAGGCAAGCCTGCGTCCCAAGGAAATGGCGATCCGCAACAAGTACAAGGGAAGAACCGACCAGGTGACCATGCAAAAGATGCAGCAGGAGATCCAGGAATTCTACCAGCGCGAGAATTTCAGCCCCTATAGCGGATGCCTGCCCCTTCTGATCCAGCTTCCCATCATTATGGCGTTGTACTATATCGTTATTGACCCGTTGCACTACGTATTGGGTCAATCGTCTGCGATCTCCTCGGCACTGTCCACCTTTTATTCTGCGGCAAGAGCTGCAGGCGGCTTGGGCGGTTCCTTGGGCAGTCACAACGGCACCATCGCACTGCTTGCCGAGATCAAAACGAACGGTGTTGAGCTGTTGGAGGGCTTGAAGGATTTTGCCTTCTTTACGAATGGCAGTGACGTATTTGATTCGGTCAACTCGATCGCGTCCTCAATCCCCAACTTCAACGTAGGCTCTGTGAACATGGGCTTGAACCCGAGTCTGGATCGCTTTGACATTTTGTTGCTGGTTCCCGTATTGACCTTTGCAACCTATTTCCTGACATCCAAGCTCAACCGCAAGCTCAATTATCAGCCTGCGTCCGACGGCGCGGATAGCCGTCAGGTGGCATGCTCCAACAATATCATGGACATCACCATGCCTATGATGTCTACCTTCTTTACCTTTATGGTACCCGCTTTGGTCGGCGTATATTGGATGTTCCGCAGCCTTGTCGGTATGCTCAAGCAGTTTATCATTTCCCGTATCATGCCGTTGCCTACCTTTACCGAGGAGGATTACAAGCAGGCAGAAAAAGAGATGAAGGGCAAGCGTGTTGTGAAAAAGTCCGAGAACGTGGGCAAGGTTCGCTCCTTGCATCATATCGACGATGAGGATTTTGACGACACCCGTGAGCGCGCTCTGGCACGCAAGGCGGCAATCGAAGAAAGAGAGCGTCAGGAGCAGGAGGAGAAGGCAAAGAAAACTCCGTTCGGCGCGGCTCCTATGAAGGAAGAAAACAACAGAAGCAAGAAAAATCAAAAGTCCGATGAAGCAAATGCGGCAGAGGACTCTGAAACCGAAAACGAATCAAAAGACAATTAAAATAACAATCAGGAGTAAGATCGTGAAAAAAGAAATTATCGTAACGGCAAAGACCGTTGAGGATGCAAAAAATAAGGCGGCTGCCGAGCTTGGCGTTGCCGCAGAGGAATTGGAATTTACCGTATTGGAGGAGGGCAAGCGCGGATTTTTGGGAATCGGTGCTGTTGACGCAAAGGTACAGGCTGTTTATACCGTAAAGGGCTCCGACGTGGCGGTGGAATTCATCCGCAAGCTCGTAGCGGACATGGAGCTGCAGCTGACCGTTGCCTCCAAGCCCGGTAACAATGATGATACGCTGATCACCGTGGACGGTGAGGGTGCCGGAATTCTGATCGGTCACCACGGCGAGACCCTGGATTCTCTGCAATATCTTGCAAACCTTGCCGCAAACAAGAAGGTAAAGGGTGAGAAGCGTGAGTACGTGAAGATCACACTTGACGTAGAGGGCTACCGTGCGAAGAGAGAAGAGGCTCTGCGCGCTCTGGCAAGACGTATGGCGGCAAAGGTTGTAAAGGGCAAGAAGAGCGTGATGCTGGAGCCCATGAATCCTTATGAGCGTCGCATCATCCATTCCGAGGTACAGGGAATTGAAGGCGTGTCCACTAATTCCATCGGATCCGAGAACAATCGCCGCGTGGTGATGTTCCTCGACGATACCAAGTCCGAGAACGCGTAATATGTTCGGGGCAGAGCCCCATAAACAATGGGGGAAATGATTGTAATTTCCCCCGTTTTGTTTTACGTGCATTGATTGCAATTTTTTGAATTTGAAAAAGAGGTAAAATGGCTATGCTGGGTGATACGATTGCGGCGGTATCGTCACCGCGAGGAAAGGGCGGCGTTGCGCTGTTGCGTGTGTCGGGACCCGATGCGGTGGAAATTTGTTCGCGTGTGTTCTCTCCCCGAAACAGAAAAAAATTAGAAGAACAGCCGACTCGGACGGCGGTTTACGGTGAGATCCTGTCTCCCGAGCGCGACGGAGAATGGCTTTCGGTGGATGACGGAATCGCTACTGTCTTTCGCGGTCCGCACTCCTTTACGGGAGAGGACACGGTCGAGATCTGCTGTCACGGCGGAATTTTGCTGACCGAAACGGTGCTGACGGCACTTCTGGTGGCGGGGGCGCGTCCTGCACAAGCCGGGGAATTTACAAGACGTGCCTTTCTCAACGGGAAATTGGGACTCTCATCTGCCGAGGCACTCGGAAATATTTTGGAGGCACAGACCCGTGAGCAGCTGACGCTGGCTCATACTGGGATGCGCGGAAAATTGGAGGCGCATTGTGAGGAAATCTACGCATCTCTTCGCGATATTCTGGCAAGCATCTACGTAAAGATCGATTATCCCGACGAGGATCTTGCGGACATGAGCCGCGAGGAAATTCTGGACGCATTGCGCGGTTGTGAAGCGCGTCTTTTGGCTCTTGCCGATACCTACCGTACGGGACACGCCATCGCCGAGGGAATCCCGACCGCGATCTGCGGCAGACCCAACGTGGGAAAAAGCTCGCTGTACAATCGGATCGTGGGGCATGACGCCGCCATTGTAACCGAGGTCGAGGGTACGACACGTGACGTGTTGACCGAAACGGCGACGCTCGGACGCGTGACGCTTCGTCTGTTTGATACGGCAGGCTTGCATGAGACGCAGGATCCCGTGGAGCGCATCGGCATCGAGCGTGCCGAGCGCGCACTTCACGATGCCGAACTGATCCTTGCCGTGTTTGACGGAAGCCGTGAGCCGACACAGGATGATCTGCTTCTGATCGAACGCTTGAGGGGGAGTGCGATCCCCGTGGTCGCGGTCTTGAACAAATCGGATCTCGGTGTCGCGCGGACGGAGGACTATCGCAAGCATTTTTCACATACGGTAACGCTTTCCGCACAAAGCGGAGAAGGAATAGAGGAACTGACACGTTTGGTCGAGGCTCTGTTTACCGACGGCAGACTGAACACGCGGGATGATGCGGTGTTGACCAACGCGCGTCAGCATGCATCGGTGCTGTCGTCGGCTTCAGCGGTTCGTCGCGCCGCCGAGGCATTGGAGGCAGGGTATCCTGTGGATATGTGCTGTACCGACGCCGAGTGCGCGATGTCGTCGATTGCCGAGGTGGACGGAAGAGCCGTTTCCGAGGATATCGTATCACAAATTTTTTCGCATTTTTGCGTTGGAAAGTAAGAGGGATCGGTTTGACCGAAGAAGTGATAAAGGAGCTGGCACGTGTGTGTCGCTTGACGTTGACAGAGGCGGAGATCGCTTCCTATGCGCAGGACCTTGCCGCATTGGAGACAATGGTTTCGGTTTTGACCGAAGGAAAAGAAGAGAATGCCGATTGCCCGGAAGAGGGCTGCCCGCTTTGCGCCTTGCGCGAGGATCGCGTTGTGCCATATCCCGACTTGGAAGGTCTGCTGGCGAACGCGCCCGCAACGCTTGACGGCTATATCAGGGTTCCGAGGACGGTGGAGGAATGATGACAGCAGAGATGACGATGCGCACCGTTTCGGAGCATGCCAGGGCTTTGCGCGAGGGGGCATATACCTCTTTGGAGCTGACACGCGCCTGCCTTGCGCGAATCGAGGAAAAAGAGCGAGACGTGGGTGCGTTTTTGGCACTTGACCGCGAGGGTGCTTTGCGTGAGGCAGAGGCGTCCGACCGACGCCGTTCCAACCGAGAGACGCGCGGCATCCTTGACGGCATTCCCTATGCGATCAAGGATAATTTTTGCACAAAGAAGCTCCCTACCACCTGCGCGTCGCGTATGCTTGCGCAATTTATGGCGTCCTACGATGCTACCGTGGTGGAACGCCTGCGGAATGCGGGGTGCGTGCTTTTGGGAAAATTGAATCTTGACGAATTTGCCATGGGCTCGTCCAATGAGCTTTCCGCATTGGGTGTTACCCGAAATCCACACGACACGTCACGTGTTGCGGGCGGATCCTCGGGCGGCTCTGCGGCGGCAGTTGCGGCGTATGAGGTGCCGTTCGCGATCGGCTCGGATACGGGTGGGTCGGTGCGTCAGCCTGCGGCTTTTTGCGGTGTGCTCGGCTTAAAGCCGACGCGCGGTGTGATCTCGCGTTACGGCATGGTTGCTATGGCATCCTCGCTCGACTGCGTGGGGATCCTTGCGCGTTCTGCCGAGGATACCGCGTATATACTCGGCTCTTTGGTCGGTGCGGACGGGCGCGATCTGACGGTGTGCGCACATCCCGAACAGGAGCTTCTGTCTGTTCCCGTTGCATTGCCCAATCCCTTGCGTGTTGCCGTTGTGCGGGAATTGATGATGGGGAATGAGGTTTCGAGCGACGTATTAAGAGCAACCGAGGCGGCGATCGATCGATTGCGAGCGAGCGGTGCTGTGATCGAGGAGATCAGCCTGCCGTCTCCTGCGGCTGCCCTGGCGTCGTACTGTGTGATCTCGGCGGCGGAAGCGTCCTCCAATATGGCGCGCTTCGACGGCATCCGTTACGGAATGCGTGACCCACACGAAGCAGATCTCTATTCCTTGTATGCCAACAGCCGAGGCGAGGGGCTTGGAAGTGAGGTCAAGCGACGGATCCTGTTTGGTGCTTATATGCTGTCGGAAACAAACCGACCACTTTATTATGATGCGGCTGTTTCGGTCAGGAGGCAGATCCGCGAGAGACTTTTGCAGATTCTGTCAGGGGTCGATCTGATCCTGACGCCTACCGCTCCGACTGCGGCATTTCATCGGGGTGAGGTGCTGTCCGCAGATCAGAGGCGCAGAGCCGATCTTTGTGCGGTATACGCAAGCCTTGCGGGATTGCCAGCGGTCTCGGTGCCGTTTGGAAAAAATGAAAAGGGCTTGCCGCTTGCCGTACAGCTGACTGCCGCGCCCTATGCCGAGAGAACATTGCTCGCGGCGGCAAGGCTGTTGGAACAATGAGAGTTTGATGCTTGGAGCATTTCGGCGGGAGCCATTGTTGATCTAAAGAGAAGAAACACTCCCCATTTAGCAAAGAACCATTTTTTCGAAAAGTTTTGAAAGGGTGT
>JAZOPW010000022.1:0-6765 GCA_045655785.1 Eubacteriales bacterium | reverse complement strand
CGTTTTTTGAATGATGTTTGCCTTCGGCAAATGATGACAGCTTCGTCTAATGATGAACGCTGACGCGAATGATGTGTGCCTTGCGGCACATTGAGGCAAACATCGCATCATTGCGAAACGAAGTGGCGCAACATCATATTTGCGAAGCAAATGCATCATATCGCCGCAAGCGATACATCATTTGACATACTGATGATTTTATGATATAATAAACCAATCGATAAATCGATAAATTTGAATGAGTGGATAACTTGCATATATCTTTGTGATTTTTCAAACGCAACCCAAAGTTTACATAAAGAAACGCCGAATTGGTGGTATGTTTTCTTCTTGTATGCTACAATAAAGGTAACGCAGCGTTAGAAAATATAAGGAGATAAAATTATGACACTTGGCGAAAAAATAGCAAAGCAAAGAAAAGAACTGAATTACACGCAAGAGCAGCTTGCCGATATTCTCGGCGTCTCCCGTCAATCCATCAGTAAATGGGAGTCGGGTGTCGCATATCCTGAAACCGGTAAGCTGGTTAAAATGGGGAAGATATTTGACTGTTCGATGGATTATCTTTTAAATGAAGAGATTACCGAAAAGCAAAGCACCGCACCAAGGGAAAGAGAAACGCTTTGGGATAAGATAAAAAACAATTTCATGAACGGAAGAGTGAAAAAATGGTATGCGGTATGCCTCTTTACCATATTGGTTGCAACGCTCACGGCTTCTTTGCCATTGGATTTAAGGCGAGGGGCGTGTTCTCCATAGGACTTATGTCAAGAGGATTTTTCTCACTTGGATTGTTGTCCATGGGTATCGTTTCCATTGGGATTCTGACCCTCGGTCTGTTCTCTGCCGGAATCTTCTCATTCGGACTTCTTGCGGTAGGCTCTATTGCTCTCGGATTGTTTGCGGCAGGTGCAATCAGTATTGGTCTTATATCCTTTGGCGCCCTATCAGTAGGTTGTTTCTCAATCGGTGCTCTCGCTATCGGTAAATATGCCGCAATTGGTGACCACGCCTACGGTATGATTGCCATAGGAAAATCTGTGGCGGAAGGCAGTGTTTATAGCCACATCGGAGAGTTGACTACGGCAGATATTCCAACAGTTGTAGAATGGCTCGACGCAAACACTCCGTCTTGGCTCGATTGGGTAAAAGAAATATTCAAGCTTTATATACAATAAAACGTATGGCTACGTCCTTTTTTAGGGTTAGTCTCGCATCAGACGTGCCTGTGCAAGCTCGTTGAAATAGTGGTGGGTCGTGCCGAAGTGCAGGGGCGGGATATAGTGTGAGGACCGCTTCAATTCTTCCTCGGTTGGGTATGACGAATAGTATCCGCCGCAAAGTCCCGAATGATCGGTGCCGCCCGAAATCATCAGTCCGTATTCGCACGCGACGTCATGCGCCTTTGTTCGTTCTTCCTCTGTCAGATCGGGATGCCAGACCTCGATCCCGTCCAAGCCGTATTCGACCAGCCCGGGAATATCGCCAAGCTTGCCGTTCGGGTGTGCCAGGATCGCAATGCCGCCAGCATCATGGATCAGCTTGATCAGTCGGTCGGGCGTGAGAAAATCATACAGGGGCGGGAAGAGCTTTCGTTGCTTTCTGAAATTCTGATCAAACCAATGCATATATTCCGATTCGACGATCAGTTCTTTAGCCTTCATAGCCCGAAAAACGTGATTGTTGCAAAGCCATGCGACGTCGGGGTTGAAGTCAAGCACCTCGTCCCATGTGATGCCGTTGATGTCTCCCTTTGAGGCTGCCAGATCAAAGCATTGCCGTGTGTTGTCGGTCTGTCGGAGTGCCATGTCCGCAAGATATTGCTTCATTTTCGGATACGTGGGGTCAAATCCAAAGCCCACGATGTGGTATTTGGGAACGCTGAACTCGGCACCAAATAGGAATTCAAGCCCCTCTTTTTCGCAGGCTGCCTTCATTTCTGGGCATCCCGTGACGGTGTCATGATCGGTCAGGGCAAGCGCACGGTAGCCCTCCTGTTTGGCGATCGCAACCAATTCCGTTGGCGTATAGACGCCGTCTGAATGGGTCGAATGCAGATGCAGATTGGCATATGGGGTCATGGAGATGCTCCTTTCGTTTGTTACTTTGGGTTATTTGATTAGCTCGATTGCGTCAAAATCAACCGAATAAACTGCCTTTGCGGTGTTCTGGATCTCTACGGGAATATCGGACGTGAAGGTTACGTCCTTGCCTGCATCCAAGGCGTCAAACAGCCATTCGTTGCCGCCGCCCAGGATCTTGTTGTCTTGGCTCAAAAACTGATAGTGAAGGGCGATGGAGCGGAGCGTGCGGTCATATTCGCTATGCACGGTTCCCGAAAGATGAATGCCACCCTCACGAGTGGAAAGACGCATAGAGGTCAGCCGCGCATGCTTCATGATGGGGGTCGAGAGCTTCAAAAAGCCCGACGCCTTTGCTGTTACCGAGATTCCTGCGGTTGCCGCACCTCGGATCTTACGTGTGACGCCGTAGTGATAGACCGTGTCGGGATCGATATTTTGAATCTGATCGCGAATCACGGTAATGACCGAGCCGTCCTTTGCCTTGAGGGTAATGTCGATCACAATGCCGCGTGCCATGCGGTTGGGGTTGGGATTGTGGATGTCCACGCCGAGGGAGAGCACATAGCTGTCACCGTCACGCTTGCCCGCCGTTCCGCCGATGGCGCGCACCTTCAAATCCTTTGGTGCGGGCTCGGGGGGCGCGGTCAGCTCGTCCAGCATGGCGCGGAAGGATTCGTAATAATTCCACGTGTAGGTTGCACAGGGGTTTCGATCTCCCATATAGGCGAATTCCATCAGACAGACCGTAAACAGGCGCAGGTATTTTAAAATGTCGCCAACCTGGTCGGCGTCGATTCCAAGCGCGAGACAGGTCGCCCAATAAGAGCCGTCAAGCGACGAAAAACGGTTGCCGTATTTCCTTTGATAAGCGAGGAAGGCGTCGCTGCTTTTGTCGCGGAATGCGTGGATCATGGCGTTTACGACGCTGTCATCAACGGTCAGCGCGACGGCGTGGCGGTAGAAGCTTTCGGCGGCATCGGGCTCCCAGCCCTGCGCCTCTGCTTCGGAAAGCAGAGCGAAGGAAAATTGCTCCGCCATGTTCAAATCGGGAAGCAGTGCGCACAGGTCGATCTGCTTTTCCTGATGGATCACAAAGGGGGTAGAAAGGAACTCCGATATATCGCGTACGACCTCTCCCATGCTTTTTCCGACGGCGTTCTGAAATTCTGTTTCCATTTTAATCTGCCTTTCCTTAAAAAAACTATTGAAAAAACTCATGAAATGTTGTATAATAGACAAGTACATTTTATTATACACCTTTCTTTCCGCTTTGGCAAGTGGATTTTTTGAATTCGAGGTGTTTTTAACAAAGTACGCTCGATATTTTCCGAAAAGAAAGGAAGAATCCCAAGAATGTATCGGATTTTGGAAAAAAGAAGCTTGAATCCCACCGTGACACTGATGCGGATCGAGGCGCCTGCGGTTGCCAAGAAGGCATTGCCGGGACAGTTCATCATCCTGCGCACCGATGAGGACGGAGAACGCATTCCGCTGACCGTTGCCGATTATGACCGCACAGGTGGCAGCATCACCATCATTTTTCAGGTCGTTGGTGCTACGACAGAGCGGTTGAATCATATGAATGTGGGCGACTGCCTGCACGATTTCGTCGGGCCTCTCGGAAGAGCGACCGAGACTGCGGGACTGAAAAAGGTTGCCGTTGTGGGCGGCGGCGTTGGCTGTGCCATTGCTTATCCCGTGGCAAAAAAACTGTTTGAAGAGGGTGCCAAGGTGCATACGGTAGCGGGATTCCGCACGCACGAGCTTGTGATATTAGAAAAGGAATTTGAGGCGGCGTCAACCAGATTTGTCAGAATGTCGGACGACGGCTCGTGGGGAGAAAAGGGACTTGTGACCGATGCTCTGCGCGGCTTGATTGAGAGCGGCGAGCAATATGACGAGGTCATTACCATCGGACCTCTGCCCATGATGAAATTCGTGTGCAAGCTGACCAAGGAATACGGGATCAAGACGGTTGCCTCGATGAATCCCATTATGATCGACGGAACCGGTATGTGCGGCGGTTGCCGACTGACGGTTGGCGGCGAGACCAAATTTGCCTGTGTGGACGGCCCCGAGTTTGACGGTCATCTGATCGATTTTGACGAGGCGATCGCGCGCTCGTCTATGTACAAGTCTTTTGAGCGGCATGCGCACGAAAAGACCTGCAATCTTTTGAAACGGGGGGATGCGTAATATGCCGAATATGTCACTTAAAAAGAACCCCATGCCCTTGCAGGACGCGCAGGTACGCGCGCATAATTTTGACGAGGTTGCACTGGGATATACCGAGCAAATGGCGCTCGATGAGGCGGACCGCTGTCTGAATTGCAAAACTATGCCTTGCGTCAGCGGCTGTCCCGTTGGCATCTCGATCCCATCCTTTATCCAAAGGGTCAAGGTGGGCAAATTTGAAGAGGCGTACCGCATCATTACCGAGTCCAGCTCGCTTCCCGCTGTTTGCGGCAGAGTCTGTCCGCAGGAATCGCAATGCGAGGGAAAATGCGTGCGCGGTATCAAGGGAGAGCCGGTCGCGATCGGACGCTTGGAGCGGTTTGTAGCCGATTATCATAACACGCACTGCAACGAGCAGCCTGTTCGTCCGAGCTCCAACGGACATCGGGTCGCGGTTGTGGGATCGGGTCCCTCGGGGCTTACCTGTGCGGGCGATCTTGCCAAAAAGGGATATGACGTCACGGTCTTTGAGGCTCTGCATACCGCAGGAGGCGTTTTGGTTTACGGAATTCCCGAATTCCGTTTGCCCAAGGCGATCGTGGCAAAGGAAATCGACACCCTGAAGGCTCTCGGTGTGAAGATCGCGGTGAATACCGTGATCGGAAAAACGCTTTCGATCGAGGAGCTGATGCGGGAAGAGGGCTTTGAGGCGGTGTTCATCGGCTCTGGCGCGGGACTTCCTCGCTTTATGAATATCCCCGGAGAGAATTTGAAGGGCGTATATTCGGCAAACGAATTTTTGACGCGTGTCAATCTGATGAAGGCGTATCGCCAAGACAGCATGACCCCCATTCAACACGCCAAAAGAGTTGCCGTGGTAGGTGGCGGAAACGTGGCAATGGATGCCGCCAGAAGTGCGTTGCGCTTGGGTGCTGACAAGGTGTTTATCGTATATCGCCGTTCTCTTGAGGAGCTGCCGGCACGAAGGGAAGAGGTCGAGCATGCGATGGAGGAGGGCGTGGAGTTCCTTCTTCTGAACAACCCCACCGAGATCCTCGGTGATGAGGGCGGCTTTGTGAAAGGCATGCGGTGTGTGCGGATGGAATTGGGCGAGCCCGATGCGTCGGGCCGTCGCAGTCCCATTGTAATTCCCGATTCGGAGTATGTGCTTGATTGCGATTGCGTGATCATGTCGATCGGAACCTCACCCAATCCTCTGATCAAATCGACCACCGAGGGGCTTGAGGTCAACCGACGCGGCGGCATCGTCGTTGCCGAGGAAACGGGAAAGACCTCGCTCGACGGCGTTTACGCAGGCGGTGACGCAGTAACGGGTGCCGCTACGGTCATTCTTGCCATGGGCGCGGGAAAGATTGCGGCACGCGCGATCGACGAAGCTTTGATGGGTATGTAAAAAAATTTAGCATACGAAAGTTTTTTTGCATAAAATATATTGACAACATGCAGGGGTTGTGTTATAATTATTTCGTTTTAAAGGCTTAATTTGCAAGAAAACACCCCTAAAATGGTGATTTTGTGAATTTTTAAACAATCAAACTTGCAAATTGCAATCAAGGAGGAACATATTATGAGCATTCAGAACAAGTATTTGCTAAAGGTGATCGAGGACGTTAAGCGTCGCAATCCGGGTGAGCCCGAATTTCATCAGACCGTAACCGAGGTGCTGGAGTCCTTGGAGCCGGTTGTGGAGAAGAGCCCCGAATTCATTGAAAAGGGCATCATCGACATGATCGTAGAGCCCGAGCGCATCATCAAATTCCGCGTTCCGTGGGTGGACGACCAGGGTAAGGTTCAGGTCAACCGCGGCTTCCGCATTCAATTTAACAGCGCGATCGGTCCTTATAAGGGCGGTCTTCGCTTCCACCCCTCTGTATACGAGGGAATTATCAAGTTCCTCGGCTTCGAGCAGATTTTCAAAAACTCCCTCACAGGTCTGCCCATTGGCGGCGGTAAGGGCGGAGCAGACTTCGACCCGAAGGGCAAGTCCGACGGAGAAATTATGCGCTTCTGCCAGTCCTTCATCAACGAGCTGTACAGATACATCGGAAAGGACGAGGACGTCCCCGCGGGTGACATCGGCGTTGGCGCGAGAGAGATTGGCTATATGTACGGTCAGTATAAGCGCCTGACAGGATTGTACGAGGGTGTTCTCACAGGCAAGGGCATAAGCTACGGCGGCTCGCTTGGAAGAAAGCAGGCTACGGGCTATGGGCTCTGCTACTTCACCGACGCTATGCTCCGCGACAACGGCGAGAGCTTCGAGGGAAAAACCGTGGTTATCTCCGGCTCGGGTAACGTAGCTATCTACGCCGCTGAAAAGGCAACGGAGCTCGGCGCTAAGGTCGTCGCTATGTCCGACTCTAATGGATATATATATGACGAAAAGGGAGTCGACCTCGATATACTCAAGCAGATTAAGGAGGTCGAGCGCGGAAGAATCAAGGACTACGCAGCTCGCCGCGATGGTGCGGTATATATCGAGGGG
>JAZOPW010000021.1:0-2116 GCA_045655785.1 Eubacteriales bacterium | reverse complement strand
CACGAAGGCGGTGATCGTCAACTCGCCCAACAACCCCAGTGGTGTCGTTTATACCGAGGAAACCATCAAAGCGCTCTGTGAGGTACTCCGCAGAAAATCGGCGGAATACGGACACGTGATCTATCTGATCGCGGACGAGCCCTACCGTGAGCTTGTATATGGCGACGTGCCGGTGCCTTTTTTGCCGAATTATTATGAAAACACCGTTGTGTGTTATTCCTTCAGCAAATCGCTGTCCCTGCCGGGTGAGCGCATCGGATATATTTTGGTTTCCCCAAAAGCACAGGATTTTCAGGAGTTGTATCAAGCCGTGTGCGGCGCGGGACGCGCGTTGGGCTTTGTTTGTGCACCGTCGCTGTTCCAACGCATGATTCCTTTGGTGCTTGGAGAAACGAGTGACCTGGCGGTATATGATACCAACCGTCGCTTGCTGTACGATTCCCTTACGGAATACGGCTTTGACGTGGTGAAGCCGGACGGTGCCTTCTATCTTTTCGTGCGAGCCCTTGAACCTGACGCGACGGCTTTTTGCGAGCGCGCCAAGCAATTTGAGCTTTTGTTGGTGCCGAGCGATGATTTCGGATGCAGCGGTTATGTCCGCATTGCCTATTGCGTGACCACCGAGCAGATCAGGCGCGCATTGCCCGCGTTCCGAGCTTTAGCAGATTCTTACCAAAATTGATTTTCAAAAGAAAAGAGATACAAAAATGGATTTACTCGAAGAAGCAAGAGCGATTATCAACGAGGTTGATGACGAAATGGCGCGACTGTTCGTCAAACGAATGGAGGCGGTCGCCAAGGTAGCGGAATATAAGCAGGCGCACGGCTTGCCCGTGTTTGATGCCTCAAGAGAGGAACAAGTGATCCATCGCGGTTCTGAGCGTGTGGAAAATGATGAGCTGCGTGCTTATTATGTCAACTTCATTCGCAAGAACATGGCGATCTCACGCAACTACCAGCACAAGCTGCTGGAGGGGATGCGTGTCGCATATTGCGGAACCGAAGGCGCATTTGCCCATATTGCTACGGGAAAGCTCTTTCCGACCGCCGAAAAGGTGGCATATGCGGATTTCGTTTCGGCGTACCGTGCCGTGGAGGCAGGTGACTGTGACGCCGCGGTTTTGCCCGTGGAGAACAGCTATAACGGTGAGGTAGGACAGGTGACCGACCTGATGTTCTCGGGTTCTCTTTACGTCAACGCCATGCTTGATCTTGCCGTGTCGCACGATCTGCTGGTCGTGCCGGGAACCGTACGCCCACAGATCAAAACCGTGATCAGCCATCCGCAGGCACTGGGACAGTGTGCCGAATATATTCGAAAGAACGCATGGCAGACACAGGAACATACAAACACCGCGCTTGCTGCAAAATACGTGGCAGAGACGAAGGATCCCTCGATTGCCGCAATCGCAAGCGGAGAGGCGGCAAATGTGTTTGGCTTGGAAATCATGGAATGCAATATCAACGCCAGCCGAAGCAATACCACGCGCTTTGCCGTGTTTTCGCGCTCGGAGGATCTGCATACCGCCCAAAAGGGTGAGACCTTTGTTATGGTATTCACCGTAAAAAATGAGGCGGGATCCTTGGCACGTGCCATCGATGTGATCGGTCAACACGGCTTTAACATGAGAACCCTGCGCAGCAGACCTATGAAGGAGCTGCTTTGGAAATATTATTTTTACGTGGAAGCAGAGGGCAACGTCCATAGTGACGAGGGCAGGGCAATGATGCGTGACCTGGAAAAATTCTGCGACCGACTCAAGCTTGTAGGCTCTTATGCCGGTGTGTAAACGGAGTATTTTATGATACTGCATCTCGATCTGCCGCAAAACGGCTATGATATTATTTTGGAGCGCGGTGCGATCGAACGCGCAGGGGAGCTTTTGAAGCTGGACCGCAGAGTTCTGATCGTGACCGATAGCGGCGTACCTGCACAATATGCGGAAAGTGTTGCAAGTCAGTGCAAGGAGCCGACGGTGGTTACGCTTCCACAGGGCGAGGGGAGCAAATGCTTTGCCAATTTTGAAATGCTTTGCCGCAAGCTTCTGGAATGCGGCTTTACGCGTACCGACTGTGTTGTAGCGGTCGGAGGCGGTGTGGTGGGAGACCTTTCGGG
>JAZOPW010000020.1:0-4643 GCA_045655785.1 Eubacteriales bacterium | reverse complement strand
TATGCGGTCGCGTTGTTCGCGATGCTCCCGCCGCCGTGACCCTGATTACTCCAGACGAGCGTTTTTAATATATGTATATTGCTCATCAATTTGCAAAATAAAAACCACACGAACCAAATAAAAAAATCAAGCTATCCCCTATTTAAAAGGTTTTGGTAGAGGGGGTGCGGGGGAGACCCCTTTTATCAAAAGGGGTCTCCCCCGCAAGAAAGGCAAATCCTATGAAAGACAACTTCACGCCCGATTATATGTTCGGTCATTATTGGGAGGTCACGCCCGCGTTTTTGAAATCGATCGGGGTACGTGCCGTACTGAGTGACATTGACAACACGCTGGCACCCTACGAGCAGGCGGAGCCCGACGATCGCATCCGCGCTTGGGTGCGCTCCCTGGAAGAGAACGGCATCCGCGTGGCGTTGGTGTCGAACAATCATCCGCCGCGCGTGGAGGAATTCAACCGCACGCTGGGGCTGTTGGCGTTTCCCGACAGCGGCAAGCCGAAGAAAAAGACGCTGATCCGTGCCATGCATGAGCTTGGCGTGACCGAGCGCGAGACGGCAATGCTTGGCGACCAGCTCCTCACCGACGCCTACGCGGGCAAGCACATCGGGCTCCCTGCCATCATCGTGCCGCCCATTAAGGACAAGACCAACCTGTTCTTCCGCTTCAAGCGGTGGTGCGAGCGACCCTTCATCCGCAAATACACCAAGGAACACGGATACCAAGAGTGGATGAAGTTTTGGAAGGTTTGATTCGTTTTTTGTCAGAAAACTTTTTACAAAAAGTTTTCCGACACCTTTCAAAAACCTTCCCCAAAAAGGTTATCTGCTAAAAGGGGAAACTTTTTTCATGTAATCTTCCTTAACGTAAAAAAGAGCCTGAACGGCTAAAAAACCCAAAGGGAAACAAAATTCGTGGAGCATTTTGAGGTGCCAACGCGACCATATAGTAAGTGCGAACAAAGATTGGTCGCTATGGGGTATTTTGATTCTGAAATTAGAATCAAAATACTCAACCATATGTTGGTTTCTTGTAAAGCGGTCAGGGTCTTGGCGGCGCCTGACCGCTAGCGGGAGCAATCGTTAATCTAAAGAGCAATGAAGTTAATCTAACAGCAATAAAAATTTTTTAAAAGTTTTGAAAGGGTGTGGGAAAACTTTTTCAAAAGTTTTCCCACGAAAAACAAAAAATTATGAACCAAGCAACATTCGGGCCCGGCGGAAACAGCGATCTGTTTTACGCGGAGGGCAACAAATCAACGGTACAGAGTCCCGGATGGGTCAAGCGATTCGGTCTTGACGCATTCGAATACGAGGCAGGAAACGGTCTGACGGCGGGCGAGGCGTCTTTGCGCGCGGTCGGCAACAAGGCGCGTGAGCACGGCATCAGGATGTCGTTGCACACCCCGTATTTCATTTCGCTATCGGGGGTCGATCCCGAAAAGCGGCTCAAAAGCATCGACTATATCCAAAAATCGCTTTGGGCGGCAGACCTTCTCGGTGCCGACACCATCGTGATCCACAGCGGAAGCGCGGCAAAGATCTCACGCGAGGAGGCAATGTCGCTCTCCAAGGACACGTTGGAAAAGGTCGCGGCGGCGGTTGGCGATACCCCGATCCGTCTCGGCATCGGAACCATGGGAAAGATCAACCAGCTCGGCACGCTTGCCGAGGTCATCGAGCAGTGCAAGGTCGCGCCGATCTACGCCCCCGTGGTCGATTTCGGACACCTGAACGCACGCAACGTGGGCGGCGCGTTCCCCGACGTGGACAGCTACCGCCGCGTGTTCGATGAGATCGCAGTGGGACTTGGCGACGCCTTTGCGCGTGACCTCCACTGTCATTTTTCCAAGATTGCGTACACCTCGGCAGGCGAGAAAAAGCACCTGACCTTTGCCGACGGCGAGTTCGGCCCCGTCTTTGAGCCGCTTGCCGAAGCCATTGTGCGTGAGGGCGTTGCCCCGCGCATCATTTGCGAATCCGACGGCACCCAAGCCGAGGACGCGCTGTATATGAAAAAAGCCTATCAAAGCCTGCTGTAAATCGGCGGTGAAAAGGAGATCTGTTTATGAAAATTTGGAAAACGCTGTTCTGTTCCCTACTTGCCGCGATCCTGTGCCTGTCACTTGTCGGCTGCAACAATGGAGGGAACGATCCGCTTGACAGCGACGAAAGCACCGATGCAAAAGGTGTCACGGCGCACGGCAGGGTCGAAGCATCCGACTTCCCCGCCAACACCGAGCTGACCGATTGGTACGCCAGGTCCATGGTGCGCGAGCAGTTGACCAACGCCGTCCTCTGCTCCTATGAAGAAAGCGACGGTCTTTGGCATTGCTGGCTCTATCTGGGCGCCTACCAAAAGGGGGACGCCGTGGCGTTCGGCGCCTCACAGCAGGACGGAACCGTCTACATCCGTCACACCGCCGCCGATCCCGACGCATCGGGTGCCACAGGCGCCTTCTATTTCACCGTCGAGCAGGCAGACGAGCCTACCTTCGAGCTCTACGTCAACGGTGACTTCGTCGGCATGATCGTCACTCTCGCCCAAGGGTCGGTAAAAAGATGAGTTTTTTCGTCAGAACCTTCTTGATAAGAACATCGCAACGTTCCGTTGCTACGGGAATATTTCGCACGCGAAATATTCTTAGGTTCCGACACCTCCAAGAACTTTCCCCTAAAATGATTATTTGCTAAACAGGGAACGTCTGTTCTCTTTAGATTAACAATTGCTCCCGCTAGAGGTCAGGGACCACCGAGACCCTGACCGCTCCAAACGATAGTTTTATCACGGCAACTCTGTTCACCACACGAAGATTTTATTCGTAGGGCGGGGGCTTGCTCCCGCCGCCTTACCAAACGATAAAAATTCCACGACTTTTGCAAAGCAACGTAAAAATCCACATCCGAGGTATCATGAATATGCAAACCATTGAAGAGCGTTATCTGTCAGCCAAGCGCGCGCTGTTTGACAAGGTCTATTCCTCGCTCAACGAAAAACAGCGCGAGGCGGTCTTTACCGTCAATCATCCGCTCCTGGTGCTTGCGGGCGCGGGCAGCGGAAAGACCACGGTGCTGGTGCGCCGTATTGCGTTTATCATCCGCTACGGAAACGCTTATTACAGTACATACGTCCCCTACGGAACCGACGAGCGGCGCGTGCGCGACTTAGAGTCGGCTCTCTCCCTGTCGGCGTCCGACATCGAATACGGCATCCTGCCCGAGTTCACCAACAACGCCTGCGAGCCCTACCGCATCCTTGCCATCACCTTCACCAACAAGGCGGCAAACGAGATCAAGGAGCGGCTTGCCAAAATGTTCCCCGAGAACAGTGCCACCGCCGCCGACATCTGGACGGGTACCTTCCACTCGGTCTGCGTGCGCATTCTGCGACAGCACTGCGATCGCGTCGGCTACCGTCCGGGCTTTACCATCTACGACACCGATGACACAAAAAAAGCCATGCTCCAAGCCATGCAACGCTGTAACATCGACGAAAAGCTGTTGCCTGTGAAGGCTGTCATGACCGCGATCAGCCGCGCCAAGGACAAGCTGATGACCCCCGATGATTTCGCCATGGAGGCAGGCTCGGATTACCGTCAGAAGCAGATGGCGCGTGTCTATGAGCAATATCAGCAATTTCTGCGCGAATCCAACGCGCTCGATTTTGATGACATCATCATGCAGACCGTTCTGCTGCTCAAGCACCATGAGGACGTGCGCGACGCCTATCAAAAACGCTTCAAATACGTCTGCGTCGATGAGTTTCAGGATACCAACGTGGCGCAATTACAGCTCACCGTCCTGCTCTCGGGCTTCCATCAGAATCTGATGGTGGTGGGAGACGATGACCAGAGCATCTACCGCTTCCGCGGCGCGACCATCGAAAACATTCTGACCTTTGACAAGCTCTTCCCCGAGGTAAAAACCATCAAGCTCGAGCAAAATTACCGCTCCACGCAAAACATTCTCGATGCGGCAAACGCCGTGATCTCGCACAACGCGGGGCGCAAGGGAAAGACTCTGTGGACTGCGGCGGGAGAAGGAGAGCTTATCCACCTGCGTCTTTGCGATGACCAGAACATGGAGGCGCGATTCATTGTCGATACGGTCAACCGCATGGTCTCGCGCAAAAAGGCGATCTACCGTGATTTTGCGGTTCTGTACCGCACAAACGCCCAAGCTCAAAGCATCGAGAAGGCGTTCGCACGCTCGGCAGTTCCCTACCGTGTGCTGGGCGGCACGCGATTTACCGACCGCAAGGAGATCCGCGACGCCGTGGCATATCTGCAGCTGATCAACAACCACAGCGACAATATCCGTCTGAACCGCATCATCAACGAGCCGCGACGCAAGATCGGTGCAAAAACGCTTGAAACCATTGCCTTGATCGCCGAGGAGCAGGGGTGCAGTCAGTTCGACGTCATCGACCGAGCCGCATCTTTCCCCGCGCTAGAGCGTAGCCGTGCCACGCTGGAGCAGTTCGCGTCCCTGATCAACTCGCTTTCGGAGGCGGCAAAAACGCTCTCTCTTGACGTGCTGTTCGACGTCGTCCTCGACCGCTCGGGCTACCGTCAGATGCTGGTCGATGCAGGTCCCGAGGAAGCCGACCGTCTGGAAAACCTGGACGAGTTCAAGTCGGGCATC
>JAZOPW010000019.1:0-3489 GCA_045655785.1 Eubacteriales bacterium | reverse complement strand
TGAGCAAAAGCATATCTTGCTGTACGGCGCAAGCTTGATTTAATGAAAACCGGCAGGGGCTGCGTCATTGGCGCAGCCCCTGCGCAAAAAATTCGACGTTAGGATTTTTTGACGCGCAGAATTTGCGGTTTTCGCTTGCTTTTTGCAAAGATTTTGCAATATAATAGGCGAAAATTGCGGCGTCAAGCCGCAAAGCAAAAACGTCGGGGGTGAGTAACAAATGCATTTTTGCATTTGACTTCCCCCTGCTTCAAAAGGTGCTTTTTTGAATTTTTTCAAAAAGGAGAATCAATATGCTGAAAAGATGGATTTCTTTTTTGATGGTGCTTGTGTTGCTGGTAACGACTTCTACCTTCACGTCGGTTGCGGCAGGAGAAACGCCTTACCAAAAATATGCAAGTCATCCGCAGATCAAGCTGTGGGGAAGTGTCGTTCCGTATAATGACGCATCCGCGGGCTTGACCGATACCCCGTCTATTATTCCTTATATTGCAAAAAACAACCCGACCGGTATTTGCGCTGTGATTTTTCCCGGCGGCGGATACGGTAATCTGTCCAAGACAAACGAGGGATCAAAAATCGCAGAATTTCTGAATTCCAAGGGAATCTCTGCCTTCGTGGTCTATTATCGGACAACAAACGGCGGTACAATGAACTATGATTACCGTGCCATCATGAGTGATGGTCTTCGTGCGGTAAAGTACGTTCGTTACAATGCAACGGAATTTGCGATCAATCCGCAACGGATCTTCACCATTGGCTTTTCCGCAGGGGGACATCTGACCTCTATGACGGCTACCAACTTTGATTTTCAGGTCAGTGATCCCAAGTACACCCCCGATGCGATCGATGCGGTGTCCGCACGCCCAGATGCAGCGGCGCCCTGTTATGCAGTTTCTTCGATTTGCAAGTCCTATTCCCACAAGGGAACCAGAACGGTTTTCGCGAGAGGAAATGCCCAGATCGAAGAGAAATATTCGGCAGAAAATGCTGTGACCGCCAACACACCTCCCGTATTCCTGTGGCATACGTGGAACGATCCCACCGTTCCCGCAGAGGCGAGCCTTGCTTTTGCGGCGGCATTGGAAGCCAAAAATATCCCTTGTGAGCTTCATATTTACGCAAACGGTGGACATGGACTGAATCTCGCGGCAGGAAACGCAACTGCCTATACATGGTCAGCGCATCTGACGGCGTGGGCATTCAGAACCTTCTCGGATAAATGATAGGAGGGTGAGCAAAATGAAAAAAAGTTTTCTTTTGTTGCTTTTGATGCTGTGTATGATCGTGGGATTGGCTTCTTGTAACGAAAAAAAGCCTGACGAGCAGGATACCGACCCTGTGAGCGGTTCGGTATCGGAGACCGAGGAAGAAACCGATGCGCCCGAGCCTCTCGGTGTTGCAATCGGTTCGGTTGCAGCGGCGGAAACGCCTGTTGAGCGCTTTGCGGCACATCCCGAGCTGCTTCTTTGGGAAAACGGTGCGCCCGGGGATCCCAAGGTCGCTCCTACGCTGGTTCCGTATCTGACCGATAAAACCAACGGTAACGGTACCATCATTCTCTTGCAGGGAATTGACAATGCGACCGGCAAGTACTATGCTTCCGAGGGGGGACCTGTTGCGGAGCATCTGAACGGACTTGGCTATGACGTGTTTATTTGCAAGTATCGGATTACCGATGCTTTCTCCGATCAGGTGACGGGGGACGTTAGACGTGCCATTCGGTTTGTGGATTATTATTCCGACGAATTTGGTCTTGAGAAGCAGAAAACCGTTCTGATGGGCTTTGGAACAGGCGGACTCTTGGCATACATCGCAGATTGTGACGGAGCGTTGGGTGAAAAATCCGATGACGAGGTTGACAAAATGATGCCCAAGGTTGCAGGCGTTCTGATGGTGAACACCGATATCAACGTGACCGAAGGAATGTTTGCGGGAGCAAAGCCCACAAACAAGGTCTATGCGGGTCAATATTACGGTGTTTTCTATGAAACGGGTATGCCCGATTCTGCCGAACTGATATCCTATGTGCTGAATCTCAAGCAGAACGCTGCTTTTGGAATCAAGGGTACTGTTGAGGTACACAGCATTCCAACCGAAAAAGGATATCAGCCGGGGGCTGACCGAACCGAGGACTACAAAACAATGTATTCCTTGATGAATCAGTTCCTGAAGTCTTATATTTTCAAATAATAGCTTTCTTGAAAGGGGGGACAAAGATGAAATACGACGTGGAGCGCGCTGTGGTGACGCTGTCGGTTACAGAGCTTTGTTCCCTCGCTTTGTCGGGTGGAGACCTTGATCTTCGCCCGGGCATGGGGAAACGGTTTTCTTCGGAGAGGGCGCAGGTTGGGACAAAGGTCCATCAAAAGCTACAAAGTGAGGCGAGTGTGCAGTATGACGCCGAGATCGCTCTTTGCAACACGACCCTTTTTCACGGTGTTTCTTATGAGGTGAGCGGACGCGCCGACGGAGTCTTACGGACTCATCCCCTTACCGTGGACGAGATCAAGACCGTTGGTACACGCGCGTTTGATCTGCCACCGTCTCCCCTGCATGAGGCACAGTTGAAATGCTACGCTTATTTTTTGTGTCGAGAGCGCGGCTTGGATGAGATCCAAACGCGCTTGACCTATTACCGTGTCGAGGATGAAAAGATCAGGTATCTGACCTCCACGCATACGGCTTCCGAGCTGCAAGCCTTTTATTTTCAATTGCTTGCGTGTGTGGAATATCGCGCTCAAATTCTCATTGAGCGTCAAACGGTATTGCTTCCTTCGGTCAACACGGGAAGATTTCCGTATTCTACCGTGCGCCGAGGACAGGATGTACTGTTGCAGGAATGCTACCGTGTGATCCGTTCAGGCAAGCGGCTTTTTGTCGAGGCACCGACGGGAATGGGAAAGACACTTTCCACGCTCTATCCCGCTGTCCGTGCGCTTGGGGAGGGAAGATGTGACAAAATCTTTTACCTGACGGCAAAGGCGGCGGCGAGAAGAGAGGCATTTCGTGCGGCATCGCAAATCTTTCGGGCAGGCTCGCGGTTGCGTACGGTTGTTTTGACCGCGCGTGAGCAGGTTTGCCAAAATGAACCTGCCAAATGTGATCCTGCAGGGATCTCGCGTCACTGTAATCCCTATGACTGTCCCTTTGCCAAGGGCTTTTATGACAGATTGCCGAGTGCAATCTGTGAAGCCTTGTCCCTGCAACATGGCTTTAACCGTACGGCTGTGCTTGCCATTGCCGAAAGACATCATATTTGTCCGTATGAATTTGAGCTGGAGCTTTCGGAGCTTTGCGACATTGTCATTTGTGACTACAATTACGTCTTTGATCCACTGGTTTATTTGCGACGTTATTTCGAGTCCGAATGTGTGGCGGATAACCGATATGTCTTTTTGGTGGACGAGGCGCACAACCTGGGAGATCGCACCTGCGCAATGTATTCTGCGGAGCTTTCCAATACCGATTTTACGACGCTTTGGAGGA
>JAZOPW010000018.1:0-3295 GCA_045655785.1 Eubacteriales bacterium | reverse complement strand
TCGCAACAAGGCACAGTATCCCGTGCGCAACGGAAAGAACGGTATGGAAGCGGGTTTCTTTGCCACGGGTACACATCGCATCGTTCCTGCTGGTGATTGCAAGCTTCAACCGCCTGCTTTTTCAAAATTGACCGAATTTATCTGCGATTTTTGCAACCGCTATCGCATCTCGGCTTATGAAGAAGAGAGCGGCAAGGGGCTTTTGCGGCATATCTATCTGCGTCAGGGAGCCAACACGGGCGAGGTGATGGTTTGTTTGGTGCTCAACGGTGAGAGAATGCCTGCCGAGCGGCAATTTGCCGAGGAGCTGATCGCGAAATTTCCGAGTGTGGTGAGCGTGATGCTCAATGTCAACCGAGAAAACACCAACGTGGTGTTGGGAGAGAGATACCGCTGTCTGGCGGGACGCGATTACATAGAGGACGAGCTTTGCGGTCTGCGTTTCCGCATTTCTGCGGGGGCATTCTATCAGGTCAACCACAATGCGTGTGAGTTGCTTTACGCGATCGCAAAGGAAAAGGCGGAGCTGACGGGCAAGGAGACTCTGCTGGATTTGTATTGCGGCATTGGTACCATCGGACTTTCGATGGCGGATCGAGCCAAGGAAGTCATTGGAATCGAGATTGTGGACGAGGCGGTGAGATGTGCCGCGGAGAACGCAAAGCGGAATGAGATCGCACAGGCATCATTTTACTGTGGAGACGCATCGGACGCGCGCCGTTTGTTGGAGCAAGCCGAGACGGCGCACGGCAAGCTCGACGCGCAGAATACCGTGGTGGTATTTGATCCGCCGCGAAAGGGAAGCACGAAAGAATTGATCGAATATATTGCGGAGCGCGATTTCCGTCGGGTGGTTTACGTTTCCTGCAACCCCGACACGCTGGCACGTGACTGTGTTTGGTTCAGGGAGCTTGGTTACGAGATCGGCGCGGTGACGCCTGTGGATATGTTTCCGAGGACAGGGCATGTCGAGTCTGTCGTGTGTCTCACACGACGACTCGACAACTAAGTTCGCCTGCGGCGAGTGAAGTTGCTACGCAGTGAAGTTTCGGCTACCGCCGAAGTGAAGTTTGCGCCACGAGTGGCGCAAGTGAATAGTAGTTTAGGGCGAACTTAACTTCACTTTGCGAGTGAAGCGAGCAAAACTTCACTATGAGAAAAATCGCAAAGCGATTTGGCGAACAACTTCACTTTTGCGAAGCAAAAACTTCACCAAAAGTCAGGGACAAATGTTGCTTTTGAGCAAAACTCAAAAGTGCATTTTACAGCAGTACGGTATAACATATCGAAAGGAGATTACCCAAAGTGACGTATGGTATCATAAAAAATAAAGACGGTTCCACCTATGTGTCACCGATCTTTGCTTTAAAATATGCAGGTTGGAAATCAGAGGCGATTGTCTTTGACGAAACATTCACTCAAATAAAAAAACTTTACATTTGGGACATAGGCACAGGAATTCATAGAAATATTTTCCTGCTTGAAAATGATTATGGAATTGACAAAAAGGATTGGGTAGGACTTGATTGGGTAATCAACGATAAAAATCTTTTCAAATTATTACGATTTGGAAAAAGTGCAAGTATCGATCTTTTCCCAATGTTTAAGGATTATACGCAGAAAATTGAAATACCTGAATATTTTGAATTAAAAACAGATCGTGATATTTGGTCTCTTGAAGAAGCTTCAATGAGCTTTCATGATTCTCTTATACGCGAGTATGCGGAAGAGGAAGGCAGTATTGTAATACGCTTTGATACAACGTGGGATTGCTATATTACTGTAACTTTTGATGGGGTTACGGAGGCTGACTTCAAGGGAAAAGTTGGTCAGATATTGTTTTCGGAAATCAAGAAAACAGACGGGGGCTTTTCCTTTACCGTCACAGATGGCTTTGCAGGTTGGATTGATGGCTGTGATTACAATGCCGAAATGGGCGAGCCGTATATCAAGTGCAAAAAGATTTTTTGGAAAATTGAAATTGTTTAAAATATACTTTTTGTCGTTACAACCCTTGTTTTTGGCACAAAAATATACCTTTTGGAGTCTCGACCCATGTTGAATCTGTCGTTTGCCTCAAACGACAGATTCAACAATGAATTGCAACCTTGCGGTTGTGTGAATTGGCTTCGCCATGAATTGCCTGTGGCATGAATTGCGCTGCGGCGCATTGGGGTTGCAATTCAATTCATGGAGGAGGCGGAACGCCGACGAGAAATCATGATGCGATCTTGCAAGCATCAATTCATGACGGCAACGCCGTCAAATCATTCTAAATATTGAGGTAAAAGAAAATGAATGAAACAAAGAAAATCACCCCAAAGAAGTTGCTTTCTTGGTTCGTTTCCATTCTGTTTCCTGTGTTCGCGATTGCTGTCGGCTGTTTTCTTCTTTTTGCTGACACGGTGTTTAACCTCGCATTTGCTGTAACTTATGTCATTGTTCCGGTGGTTTCCATCGCACTTTTTGCGTTGATTATGTTTGCGGTAAAAAAAGCACTTCCCAAAGTCATACTGACCGTTTTTGTATTGATTGCTTTTGTTGTATCATTTTTGTTTTCAAGTGCTTTTGGAACTTTTGAAATGCTTACACATAAACAGAATACGGAAATAGGAGAAAACTATACCGAAGTGTGTGAAGCATTTGTGTCGATGCCAACTCTTGAAGAGGTGGGCAACTACACTAAGGTGGAGCACTACGATTATTTTTCAAGTTGCTTTGGCATCTTTACTTGCGATGCAGATACATTAATCGTTCATTACGATTCAACGGAATATCAAGAACAAAAAAACTTATTGGATAATAAATATGTATTTCAAAAGAACGAAATGACGTCATGCGGATATACTTGCAATCCTTTTGCTCAAATAAATGATTATTCGTTCCGAGTGTTAGATATTAACGAAGAATATGGCTTGGAAATAGATTATCCGAGGAGATTGATTTTCATAGCTACAAACGACCAAGACAACTCGATTTCATACACAGCTTTTTACGACGATGATCTTGATTACATCGAGTCATTGGAGGAGTTTCTGCTAAATGATTGCGGTTGGAAACACATTATTAAGTAGTTATGAAAATATACCTTTTGGCTTTACACCCCCCGTTTTTGGCATAAAAATATACCTTTTGACCTTATGACCCACGTCGAGAGTGTCATTTGTCTGACGAGAAAATGACCGTCAAACAAACCGTAGGGCGGGGGCTTGTGTCAAGAGTAAGATTGTAAACAATTTGTGTAAGGACATGGTATACACATTTTGGGTTACGGTTTTACGCATTTGGAAGCCGA
>JAZOPW010000017.1:0-3077 GCA_045655785.1 Eubacteriales bacterium | reverse complement strand
TGATGGGAGGTGTTGGTAGAGCCGCTGTCAACCGTCAAAATCGCGATGCCAAAAATCTTGTGGAACAAGCTTTGTCTCTTATTGATCGCGTGTACCCTCTTGTAATCCAAAACAGAGCATTTTCTAAAAAATACACCTCGGTTGCATTTAATTTCACTTTCCGTCAGCTCGTAGCCGGAGGCTCTGTAATACAAAATTCTGTATGCAACAAAACACAGGTAAATGACAGGAAACGCAATCGCGAAAACAGGAATCGCCGCCGCTATATCCTCGGCATTTGATTCCTCATTAAGAAAAAAGTCTTTCAAGAAGATAAACAGAATCAAAAAGCTACTGAATAAATCCGTCAATAGGCTGTAATAAATATATCCTTTGTCAAATCTCTTCACTCTTCTGTTCCTCAATTCTTGCTTCAAGATTTTGCTCAAGCTCATCGATCATACGGTCCGCCTCATCGGTTGTGAGTGTGGAAAGATCAAAATTGGATCCCGCAGTTGAGATAGTAACGTTGCTCAGCTTTAATATCATCATAATCGGTCCTTGTGTTCTGTGAAGGTCCTGTATCTGACAAACGGGAATCACCACTCTTCGTCTGAAGATCACACCTTGCTTTACGACGATCCGCTTGTCGTCGTATCCCCATGCATACATCTTGTAGCGCAATGCAGGCATAATCAAGATTATGCAAAGTAATAAAACGACAGGAATTCCGATGCCCAATAAAACCGCAAGTTTGACATCACTCGGCGCACCCGCCAAAGCAAGAATTACAATTGCACCCATAAAGGCACCCAACAGTGCCAGCGAACCAATAGCCGCATGAATGTACCATAATTTCAGTACACTTTTATCCAATTTTTTCAGTTCCATATGTGTTACTCCATTTCAAATGATAGGTTCTTTTTGAGACACAGGGAATGCTTCTCTGCGTTCACTTTCATTATGGGCGCGTCTCATAACATGAGGATTATCCCTGTTATCAAACGCGCCCATTTGTTTCTTAAGGTTTATTTCTTCATATTGTCGCGAATCTCACGCAGAAGAGCTGCCTGCTCGCGTACGTTGGCATAAAACTCGTCACGGATCGCCTTTTCCTCTGCCGCCGCTGCATCGGCTGCTGCCTTTGCCTCAGCTGCCTTTGCATCTTCTTCAGCCTTTTTCTTGGCTTCCTCGGCTTCCTTCTTGGCAATCTCACGTGCGTTCAACTTTCTTTCTGCCTTACGGATAATACGAACCGCTACGAATACGCTCAATGCAATGATCAGAAAATCAACAATTGCCTGCAACCAAAGACCGTATTGGATCGAAATTTTGGAAAGCTCTACTGCTCCCTCGGCATCCAATACCTCTTCACGCAGAACATATTCCCATTCGTTGATGCTGACACCGCTGGTAAAGTATGTAACAACAGGGGTAATGATATTTTTTACCAATCCGTTGACGATCGCATTAAATGCGGTCGCGATCACCATACCTACGGCAAGATCAAGAACATTACCCTTGGTAATAAATTTCTTGAAATCCGTCCAAAAGCTGACATTTTCCTTTTTTAAAAGTTCCTTTTGTCTTTTCAAAAGAGCCTTACGCTCTTTTTCCTGCCCCGCTTCGATTTTTTCGTCCATTGCTTTTTTGTCCGCTGCTCCCATAAATGAAGCCTCCTTTTCTTTTATTCTGATCAAATCATAACACATTCTTCAGAATTTGTCAATATAAAAGCAAAAAAATATCTTTTTTTGAATTTGAAGTATTGAAAAAATGAAGTTGTTATGGTATAATATACCGAAGTACGGAATAAGGAGACATATTAAAACATGAAACTTGGTATCGTAGGACTTCCAAACGTCGGAAAAAGCACGCTCTTCAACGCGCTGACCAATGCGGGAGCAGAATCCGCAAATTATCCCTTCTGCACCATTGAGCCCAATGTGGGTGTGGTAACCGTCCCGGACAAGCGTTTGGATTTTCTTGCCGACATGCATCATCCCAATAAATATACGCCTGCTGTCATCGAATTTGTTGACATTGCGGGTCTTGTAAAGGGCGCATCCAAGGGCGAAGGTCTTGGAAACCAATTCCTTGCCAACATTCGCGAGGTCGATGCGATCCTGCACGTGATCCGTTGCTTTGAGGATGAAAATATCATCCATGTGGACGGCGCAATTGACCCGATGCGCGACCTGGAAACCATCAATCTTGAGTTGATTTTTGCCGACATTGAGGTATTGGAGCGCCGCATTGACCGCACCAAAAAGGCGATGAAGGCAGATAAAAAATATGGTGTTGAGCTTGCCGTTTTTGAAAAGCTGATGGCGGCACTTACCGAGGGCAAATGCGCACGCACGGTAGAGCTGACCGAGGACGAGGAGGCTTGCCTGTATGATACTCCTCTTTTGACTCGCAAGCCTGTTATTTACGTTGCAAACGTAAGTGAGGACAACGCAGGCTCGGAGCCCACCGACAATGCCGCATACGTGGCTCTGAAGGCTTACGCCGAAACAGAGCATTCACAGGTCATTCCGATCTGCTGTCAGATCGAAGCCGAGATCGCCGAGCTTTCTGCCGAGGAAAAGGCGCTCTTCCTTGCCGACATGGGGATCGAGGAGAGCGGACTTGACCGCCTGATCAAGGCAAGCTATTCCCTGTTGGGCTTGATCAGCTTTTTGACCGCAGGTCCCGATGAGTGCCGCGCATGGACGATCCGCCGAGGCACCAAAGCGCCCAAGGCAGCAGGAAAGATCCACTCGGATATTGAACGCGGCTTCATCCGTGCCGAGATCGTTGCCTTTGACGATCTGCAAAAATACGGCTCGATGAATGCGGTCAAGGATGCCGGTCTCCTTCGCAGTGAGGGCAAGGAATATATCATGCAGGACGGCGACATCGTATTCTTCAGATTTAATGTGTAAAATGGTGATAATTTTTGCGGGGGAGGACCTTTTTGAAAAAAGGTCCTCCCCCGCCCCCTCTCCAAAAACTTTTCAAGAAGGGATACGTAAATTCTAAACTTTAGTGCGTTGTTTCAAATCAAGACAAATTTCCTCAAAGAAACGCCATGCTGTAAAGTAACGGAATGATAC
>JAZOPW010000016.1:0-4966 GCA_045655785.1 Eubacteriales bacterium | reverse complement strand
GATTGTTGTGATACGTTCATTGATGGCATCATTGAAACACGCCTTGCGCAAGCGCATGATCTGTGCATAACGCTTTTCCTTGGTGTTGAGCAAATAAAGGGAAATAAACAGTCCGAATATCGTGTCGGCAATGACGGACAGAACGTTGCTTGCCAGATCAAAGATCGAGTTGATGGTGCTTGCATTGAGAAAAGCCAACAGGGTTTTGCTGTCAAGATTGATCGATTTGAAGAAATTCGTGAGACTTTCCTTTAGCTCTGTGACATTGATATGGGGGATTCTCTGTTCGCCGTTTTCGGCAGGAAAGCGTTGATTGATCGTTGTGATCAAGTTGTTCAGCTCTTTCACGGTCTGATCAATCTGCTTATCCGCGTCCTCAATGAATTCCATAATACTGTTCATCAATTGCGGTACGATCAGCATCAAAAGAATGCCGACGATCAGGAACAGAACCAGATAGGTAAACAGCAAGGAGATTGCACGGCGTAAGGAAATCGGATGGATCTTGAAAAACAGCTTGCGTTCGAAGAAACGGAAGAAGGGATTGCAAAGATAGGCAATCACAAGTCCGATGATCAGGGGGCGGAAGAGACGAAGCAGTCCGTTGATCCAACCTTTAAAGGCACCGATGTTGGAAATGAGCAGAATCAGAAGGAAAACGGCAAGGTAAACGCCAAGCGCGATCCATAGTTGCTTTTTCTTTTTGGCTTCCATCAGTTCTCCTCCTTTCCTGTGTCAACGTCGGATTCATTTGCGGACACCGTTGCCTTGGCGGCTCTGCGCTCGGTCAGCAAATGCTCGCTTTCCAGCGCAATATCCTTGGCGGCTTGCTCGGCAGAAAAGCGTACGTGGGTCTCGTCGGTCATTTCGGAAAAGATCCTGTATTTGTGTGCCAAGCGGTATATGAACAGGACAAAGCGTTCCTTGCGGTTGAGGGGCTCGCCGTTCTCATGGCGTCTGCGAACAGCCAAAGCCTTTTTTTCAAAGCGTTGAACGGTTTTGTCGGTTGTTGTGTGTGCGTTTTTGGTGGGGTCTACGATCGCGTCATTCGCATAGTAGTTTGCCAAGCCCGAGGGGAGTCCCTTCTTTTGCAGGCGTGACGTGATGATCTCATCCGTCAAAACCAGGATCGTTGCAAAGATCGGAACACCGAGGATCATGCCCAGGAAGCCCCAAAGCGTACCCATTGTGGTGATCGCGATCATGACGCACAGGGAGCTGACGCCCGTGTTGTTTCCAAGAATCTTCGGACTGATGATGTTGCTGTCGATCTGTTGGACGATAATGACAATGATCAGGAAGGGAATGACCTTTGACGGTGCCGACAGCAAAAGGATCAGGGCGGTCGGAATTGCACCGATCAGAGGACCGATAATAGGAATGATATTTGCAATGGCGATAAAGGTGGCAATCAAGAGTGCGAAGGGAATATTGAAGATCGAGATCGCAACGTAGATCAGGACACCAACGATACAGGAATCGATGATCTTACCCTCAAGAAATCTGCCGAAGGTGAGATCTGCGGTTCTGATCATCTTTGTCAGCTGCTCGTTGGCTTTGTTGCTGAGCAATGCGCGGCGCAGCTTCATCATTTGAGCGGCTCGTTTTTCCTTTGAGCTGAGGAAATAGATCGAAATAAAGAGTGCAAAGATAAAGTCGGTTACAAGGGACACTGCATTTCCAAGCATATCCTTGATGGGGGTAATGTCGATGTTGGAAAGGTAGTCCAATATCTTCTGGCTTGTCTGGTCAAGATTGGCGAGAAGGTCTGCTGCTTCCTTTCGGATTTCGGTTTCATCCAGATATTCCAGGAACGCCTCGTTTCCCGTGATGCCCTCGATGATTTCGTTGATGTTTGAGAACAGAATATTGATCTGGTCAATCGCACCCGAAATATAACTGTTATAGTCGCTGATAAAGGTGATGATGCTGTCGATCAGTTGCGGTACGATCAGCAACAAAATCAGAAGCAGGATCGAAAAGGCAATCACGTATGTGAGTAACAGGGAAAGTGCGCGGCGCAGACCCTGTGAACGCAGACGGAACAAAATTTTTCTTTCGAAAAAACGGAAAAGCGGATTGCAAAGATAGGCAAACACAAGTCCCATCAAAATCGGGCGCAAAAGGCGCAGGACGCTTCCGATCCATTGATTGACCGCCGTCAGGTTTGAAACCAAAATAATCAACAGAAAAAGAGCCATAAACAGAATGGCACCAATCATGATTTTTTTTGGAAAGCGGCTGTTGTTTTCTGTGTCCATGCGAGTTTCTCCCTAATAATAAAACAATATATTATATTTTATACTATTTTTAGGCTTTCGTCAAGAGATTTCACAGTATTTTCATTTTCTTTACAAGAATTCTTGCAAAACGATCAAAAGTGTGGTAAAATAAAGGTACAAAATTGGCGGAGTGACGGCAGGGATTTTTTTCTGCTTCTTCCGAAAAGAAAAAAGGAAAGAGGATCGACCTATGCGAACCGAACGGGCAAATGCCAAAATCAATCTGTATCTCGATGTGGTTGGACGAAGGGAGAACGGCTATCATGACATTGTCAGCATTATGCAGACCGTGTCGCTGTGCGATTTGATCACACTTGATTATCTGCCTTCCGCGCATACCGTCATTCAATTGCGTGCGTCGGGAAACGACTTCATGCCAACCGACTGCCGCAACCTCGCATGGCGTGCGGCGGAGCTTTTCTTGAAGTCTGTCAATCGTAGCGGTGAGGTGCGGATCTCGATTGAAAAGCACATTCCCATGGCGGCGGGGCTTGCCGGTGGCAGTGCCGATGCCGCGGCTGTCTTGCGCGGCTTGAATCAGCTTTGCGGTTCGCCGCTCTCGCGCGAGGAGCTGTGTGCGCTTGGTGCAAGATTGGGCGCGGATATTCCGTTCTGTATTACGGGAGGCGGATCTCTTGTAACGGGGATCGGAGACAGGCTGGAGCCGCTTGCGCCGATGGCAAATGTGCCTCTTGTGGTTGCGTGCATGGGAGAGGGCGTTTCCACGCCCTGGGCATACGGAAAATTGGACGAGCTTCACAACGGGTTCTCCGATCAATGCACGACCGATACCAATTGGAAAACGCTTGTCGGCATGATGCAGACAGGGAATATGGGCGAGGCAGGAGCACTGTTCTATAACATCTTTGAGGAAGTTGTGCCGCAGGTTCAGCCGTATGTGGATAAGCTGAAAACGGCAATGACAGACAACGGCGCGATCCGTTCGATGATGAGCGGAAGCGGCCCCTCTGTTTTTGGCGTTTTTCGGGATGTTGAAACAGCAGAGAAGGCTTGTATGTGCCTGCGTGAGCTGGGCGCGTCCGCGTTTGTCTGCCATCCTTGCGGAAGATATGCGGAATCAGGAGAAGGACTGCGATAAACTTTTTTTTGTGTTCATATGCAGTTCACATGTGAGGATTATAATAATACATTGATTATCATGTTCACAGAAAGGGATTCATTTTGAAAAAGCAACAGGATGCAAAGGCCTGCGCGATCAAAACCTCTATCGGCGGTCAGGCGCTGATGGAAGGGATCATGATGCGAGGTCCCAAAAGAACGGCACTTGCCGTTCGCAATACAAAGGGCGAGCTTGTGGTCGAGGAATTTGAGACCAAGGGTACAAAACGCCCCAAAATCTGCCGTTTGCCGATCATTCGGGGAATTTTCGGGTATATTGACTCGATGGTGGTGGGTTATCAATGTCTGATGCGCTCTGCGGAGCTTTCGGGCTTGGAGGATCTCGTGGAGGAGAGCCCCAAAAAGAAGAAAAAGAGAGAAGAAGCCGAACGCTTGGCAAGAGAGGCGGCAGGGGAGACTCTTCAAGAGCCAACGGAAGGAGAGTCCGTGCCTGTGTCAGCCGAGCCTGCACCGAGCGTGACAGAGAACCCCTCTGTCGCTGAACAGGGTGACGAAAAAACGGAAAAAACACAGGAAAAACAGCCCGATGAGAGCACCGAGGAGAAATTGCCTGCATGGGTGATGACCTTGATGATGGTGGTCAGCGCGGTGTTTGCTTTCGTACTTGCCTTTGGTTTGTTTATGTTTGTTCCCTCATGGCTGTTTGAATTGGTTGCGCGCTTTGTACCGATTCTGAAAAGCGAAAACGTGGCGTTGAATTCGCTTTGGAAATCCATTTTTGAGGGCGTTTTACGTATTGTATTGCTCGTAGGCTACATGGCTGCGGTTGCCTTGATGAAGGACATCCGCCGTACCTTTATGTACCACGGTGCCGAGCATAAAACGATTTTCTGCTATGAGGCAGGCTTGGAGCTGACCGTGGAAAACGTGCGCAAGCAACGCCGCTTCCATCCGAGATGCGGCACGTCGTTTTTGATTCTCATGCTTCTTGTCAGCATCTTTATTTCCTTCTTTATCGACCCGATCGCGGTTGCGATCACGGGAGAGACGCTGATTTTGCCGCTGCGTGTAGCTGTTAAATTGCTTTTGCTTCCGCTCATCGTGGGAATCGGCTATGAGCTGATCAAGTTTGCAGGACGTCACGATAATCTGTTTACCCGTATCATCTCAGCTCCCGGAGTCTGGCTCCAGCATATTACCGTGTTTGAGCCTACCGACGACATGATTGAATGTGCCATCGAAGCGGTTAAATTTGTGATTCCGCAGGATGGTAGCGATAAATGGTGATTTTTCAGAAAGGATCCCAAATATGGATAGGATAAAAACACAGGCGGAGAAGGCGATTCGAGAGCTGATCGATGCCGCCGATTTGCGACAGGGGCAGGTTTTGGTGATCGGTTGCTCTTCCTCGGAGATCGTGGGAGAAACGATCGGACACGGCTCCAGCTTTGAGACCGCACAGGCTGTTTTTTATACAATTAAACCGATTTTGGATGAAAAAAAGATATATCTTGCCGCACAGTGCTGTGAGCATTTGAACCGTGCCCTGATCATAGAGCGCGAATGCGCAGAGAAATACGGTTGGGAGCCTGTTTGCGTGGTTC
>JAZOPW010000015.1:0-2081 GCA_045655785.1 Eubacteriales bacterium | reverse complement strand
CCATTGTGTATCAGCTCTTTACCAAATTCCGCAGCCCCGTATTCCTCGGCTCTTCCTTTGCATTTATCGGCTCTATGACCGCTGCTTTCGCAGGCGCGGTGAGCGCATCCCTCGGATATATGGGAATTATCCTCGGTGCGATCTTCGCAGGACTTGTTTACGTTGTGATCGCTCTTGTTGTCAAGTTCGCGGGTGTTGATTGGATCAACAAGCTGATGCCCCCCGTAGTCATCGGACCGACCGTTGCGCTTATTGGTCTGTCACTTGCAGGTGCCGCAGTAAAAGACGTGTTCTCTTACGGTCCTACAGTGAATTTCGGTCTTTCCTCCTATTTCATCATGAACAGCGGCGCTTGGGCTTCGTTGGCTTGCGCGCTTGTTACGTTTGTTACGGTTATTCTTTGCTCGGTTTACGGCAAGAAAATGGCAAAATTGATTCCTTTTATCATTGGAATCGTTGCAGGATATGCCGTAGCACTGATCTTCACCGCAATCGGATATGCTGCAGGTGTTGACGCGATTAAGATTGTTGACTTTGCTCCCTTCCAAGCACTTGTGGCAGACGGTGTTGGCATTCAGACCTTCCTCACCGTTCCCGAATTCTCTTTTGTGGAAGCAATGAAGGGCGTTAAGGACTTCTCGCCCTCCTATCTTGCAACCGTTGCCGTTGCTTATATTCCGGTTGCGTTCGTTGTATTTGCAGAGCATATTGCCGACCACAAGAATCTTTCCAGCATCGTGGAAAAGGATCTTTTGGAGGATCCCGGTCTTCACCGCACCCTGCTCGGAGACGGTGTGGGCTCGATCGTTGGTGCGATCTTTGGCGGTTGCCCCAACACCACCTACGGTGAGTCGGTTGGTTGCGTAGCCATTACCAGAAACGCATCTGTTGTGACGATCACCACCACTGCCATTATGGCAATCGTGATTGCCTTCCTGGCTCCCTTTGTTGCATTTCTCGATTCGATTCCCGGATGCGTCATGGGCGGTGTTTGCATTACCCTGTACGGCTTTATTGCAGTTTCGGGTCTTAAGATGATCCAAAAGGTCGATCTTGGAGACAACGCAAATCTGTTCACCGTATCCGCGATCCTCATCCCCGGTATCGGCGGTATGGCAATGGCGGTTGGTGAAGTCTACATCACCGGAACGGCTTGCGCACTCATTATGGGTATCGTTACCAACATCATTTTGAATCTGAAACGGAAAAAGAATTCCTGAACAGGAGAAACTCATGAAAAACTACGAAAACGTTGTCATTTTTGATCATCCGCTGATCAGACACAAGATTGCGATCCTTCGCGACGAAAATACCAGCATGAAGGAATTCCGTGAGCTTGTGGAAGAGATCACAACCCTGATGACCTATGAATGTCTCAAGGAAGGCGTTCCCACGACCGAAAAAGAGGTCAAGACACCTCTTGAGGTTTGCACCCAACAGATCGTGAAGGATAACGCCATTGTGATCGTTCCGATTCTGCGTGCAGGCTTGGGAATGGTAAACGGAATTCACGTGCTGTTCCCCTCCGCAAAGGTGGGACACATCGGTATGTACCGCGACGAAGAGACCCTGGAGCCGCAATCTTATTATTGCAAGCTTCCCGAAGGGATCGAGGAAAAGCTGGTGCTGCTGGTTGACCCGATGCTTGCAACGGGCGGAAGTGCTTGTGACGCGATCAACCTGTTGAAGGCGCGTGGATGCAAGCATATCAAGTTCATGGCAATTATCGGTGCTCCCGAGGGTGTTACCAAGGTTGCCGAGGCGCATCCCGACGTTGACATTTACGTGTCCACGCTTGACCGCTGTCTCAACGATAAGGGATATATTCTCCCCGGACTTGGCGACGCGGGAGACAGACTCTTCGGAACCAAATAATATTGACCTGTAAAGATCTCCCACGCCCCTCAAATATCTGATATTTGCGGAGCTGTGGGAGATTTTTTAGCAAAAAGAAAAGGAGAATTTGTTATGTCGGAATTTTTGGCATCCTTACATCCGGTGGTTGTGTGCCTGATCGTGTGCGGCGCGAAGATCGTGGAGATCACCATTCAATCACTCAAAACCTGTATGATGGTAAAGGG
>JAZOPW010000014.1:0-4671 GCA_045655785.1 Eubacteriales bacterium | reverse complement strand
CCGTTGGGAGAACACCGTAAACGTTGCAGCTTTGATTGCAAAGTACGGTGCAAACTGGGCTGACAATGCCGTTATGGGTACTTTGATTCTGCCTACCGAATTCCTTGCAAACGTTGATGCATTCACCTTTGAAGCTTTTGCAGCTAAGGGTTGGGAAGAAGACGTGAATTATATCAACGTTGTAAACAAGGACAACTATCTGATTAACGGTAAAACATTCTATTCTTCTATCACCAGTCTCCAAGATTATAACTTTGACAGAGATTTCTCTGCTGTTGGCTATATCCAGATCGGCGAAGACATTTATTATGGCGATTACGTTGAAATTTTCCACGCCCGTTCGGTTAGCGAGGTTGCACAAAAGGCTGTCAATTCCAATGATTATAAGGATGACCCTGAGGCTCTTGCTATACTGAATTACTATCTTCAAGAACAGCAGTAATTATGCTGTTGACGGCGACTACCGCGTGATGCAATTCAACGTGATGAATCCCAATTGGTATTGGGATCTCCCCACATTGCCCGCGGGTGTTGTCAAAGTGGATAAGACACTTGGATATAATGACCCTAATTGGAGTACGGCAAGCGTTGCCAAGGTAAATGCACAACAGAAAACCTACGCAAGCCTGTTGTTCGATCTTTACTCTCCCGATATCCTGTTCCTCAACGAACGGTTTGCCGAATGGAACAGCTTTACAGCGTCCTTAACCGCAAACAAAGGATACGCAATCGTTGGCACGACTCCTGCAGGTCACGAAACAAACTGTAACCCCATTTTGTACAACAGCGCTGAATTTACGCTTATCAAATCAGGCGTGTTTGATTTCTCAACGTCCTCTATTGCGAATACCGACAATGATACAAGCGGTATCCGTGTGATGACTTGGGCAATCCTCAAAAGCAACACGACTCAAAAGAGTATTTTGGTATGCAACATGCATTTGCAGGCAGGCGATGATTCCGTTGAGAATTATCAGATTCGAAAGAATCAAGCGATTGCCGTTGCCGACCAAATTGCAACTTTGTTGTCGCAGAACTCTATTTCAGGCTTGATTTTGGGCGGAGATATGAACTCTAAGCGAAATGCTACGCGTAATGACAATGAGGCGGCGGTTGGATCGGCGTATGACGGCTTGCTTTCCGAGCTTGCAAGCCGTGGCGTGACCCATGCTTATTCCAGCACCAATTACGGAATCGATCATTTGGCAACCATGGGCTGCACCGTGAACAAAACGGGCACCTACAAAGGCTATTTGGCAGGTTACATATCCGATCATTGTCCGATTTATGCAGACTTTACACTGAAATAATTTTAGGAGGTTGAATTTATGAAACAGTATAACAGCCCCGAAGTTGTGATCATTGAACTGGAAAATGAAGACGTATTGACTACATCAAACGTTTTAAAAGGTAAAAACGGCGACTGCTACAAAAACGACATTTTCTACCGTTGATCATAACGAAGTCGTAATTGAATGATTACCCCCCTTCCTCGCGCTCCGCGCGGGGAAGGGTGTTGGGGAACCTATTGTAAGAAATCCTTTTGATTGCTTTGGGGAATCCTTCAAAGCAATCAAAAGCGTTCCTTACGCGAACGCTATAAACGGTCAAAAGTGCCGTTTTCACCAAATCCCTTTGCCTAAGAAAGGAAAAAACACAATGCTGAAAAGAACATGGATCACTCTTCTTTGCCTGATCTTGATCACCTCTATGCTGTTGGTCTCTTGCGACAACGGCAAAACGCCCGACGATGATACGTCAGGCTCCGAGGAGGTCACCACCCAACTCGACACCTCAAAGGTGGTTCAGCTTTTGAAAAACAGTAAGCTGACCTATCAAAAAATCATTTATCCGTCCGGTATCTCCGAAAAGCTGATGTCTGAGATCACCAAGCTGCGCGAGGATCTTTATGATCTTACCGGAAAGCGATACATGGCTCTTTCCGATGCAAATCCCTCAAATCAACCCATCAAAGGCACCAATGAGATCGTCATTGGCGACGCTTTGCGTCTGGAAGCACAAGACGTTCTTGCAACCCTTAACTACCGCGATTCCGCAATCGTCTTCACCGAAAACAATATTCTGATCGCCGGCTATCAGGACAGCGTTCTGACCACCGCGATCCGTGCATTCCGTGATATTTTAAAAGATGCGGATAACATTGAAAAGAACGGAAAAGATGTCTCCCTCAAATGGGCAGGCGATATTTATACACGTTACGATTCTTATGCGGAAACGACTGTAAACATCGGCGGCGTCGATCTGAAGGAATATTCGATCGTATATTCCAACAACGAGTCGAAAAATCTCGCCGATGATCTCCGCCGTATGATCGGCAGAACGTACGGCTACGTACTTCCGATGTACAAGGATTCGACAAAGACCACCGAATATGAAATTTTGATCGGAAATGTTGACCGTACCGAATGCAAAAAGTTTTATGACGGCACCTCCGCGCTCGATACCTTGGATTATTCGGTTTCTTTAGAGGGCAAAAAGCTTGTTTTTGCCGCCGTTCATGGCTATACTTGCTCCAAAGCAATGGATAAATTCAAGGAAGCCATTAAGGATTCCAATAAATTGACTACGCTCCTCTCCGCAGGCAAGCAAAGTGTTGCACCGAACATTCCCGCAACCGTCGGCTACCGCATCATGCAATATAACGTCATGAACCCCGATTGGTATTGGGATCTTCCGATCAATCTGTCGGGTCCCGATGTTCCGGCTGCCGACCAACAGAGAGAGTATGCGTCGATTCTGGTGGACCTCTACAACCCTGATATCCTGTTGCTGAACGAGCGTTTCCGTGTTTGGAACACATATACGAACCAATTGGCGTCTTCCGGCAAATACAAGGAGATCTCGCCGATCCCCTCGGGACACGACACCAACTGTACTCCGATCCTTTATAACTCTGCCAAGTTTACCGAGGTTGCCTCCGGTGTATTTGACTACTGCAGAACCTCTTTGAAGGATACGTCAGAGGATTTCTCCGGTCTCCGCTTGATGACGTGGGTCATTTTAAAGGAGGTTGGAAATACAGGAAATGAAAAGTCTATCCTTGTTTGCAATATGCACCTTCACGCCGTCGGAAATGATGCGGAAAATCAATACATCCGTGAAACACAAGCCCGATACATCGTGGAAGAGGTCAAACGCATTCTGACTGAATATCCATGTGAAAATGTGGTTCTTGGCGGAGATATGAACGCTACCATGCTTGCGGAGAACAGTAAGGCATATACGATCCTCCTGAACGGCTTGGGCTTGAAGGATGGCTTGAACAACAACACAGGTCTTATTGACCACTTGGGATACAAGGGTATGACTGTGAACCAATATGGTCGTGATACAAGCGAATTGGCGCTGTACGCATCCGACCATAACCCGATCTATATTGACGTGACCCTGAAATGATTTTTTACCCCTCCAAGACATTGTAAAAGATTTTTTGGAGGGGATTTTTTAGGAATGAAGTACAATTATAATGTTTTTTGATTGAAAAGGAGCTTTTTTATGAGAAAAAAACACATAATTTCATTATTATGTTTTGTTCTGCTTTTCTCCCTGCTGATGGTATCCTGCGATAGCGGAAAGAAGCCCACGGATGACACAACCGACAGTGAAGAGGTGACCACAAACGTAGATACCGCGCGCGACGTGACGCTTCTTTCAAACGGAAAGCTGACCTATAAAAGAATCATTTACCCCAGCAATGCTCCTGATAAACTGATCAAAGAGGCAAATATGCTGAAGGATGATCTTTATACGTTGCTTGGACAAAGATTGATCGTTGTCAGTGATGAAAATCTCTCATCTAAGCCAATCGAAAGTACAGGAGAGATCATCATTGGAGAAGCACTTCGTGTCGATTCACAAAAGATTATTGCAGAGCTTCGCTATCATGATTATGCTATTGTGATCACCGAATCTAATATCGTCATCACGGCATATCAAACCACCTACTTAACAAGTGCGGTCAGAACCTTCCGTGACATCGTGTCGGATTCCGAAAATATCGAAAAGGACAACAAAAACGTCACCCTGAAATGGGCAGGAGACGTGATTGTACATAACAAGGAAATTTCGGACAAGACGCTGACTGTCAACGGCGTGGGAATTGACAAATATTCCATTGTATATGCCGACGATACGTCCAAGACCTATGCAGAAAAGTTCAGACGTACGCTTGGCAAGAACTACGATTTTATGCTGCCGATCTATGCCGATACAGAAGCGGAAAAGGAATATGAGATTCTCTTTGGCAAGGTCGATCGTTCCGAAGCCAATGCCTGCTATACGGGCGCCGATGCGGTCACGGACAGGGAATACGCGGTTCGAATCGAAGGAAAAAAGCTTGTGGTTGCGGCGACATGGGATTTTGCATTGATCAAAGCACTTGACATGATCAGCCTGTTTATTACAACGGGAGACGGTAAATTTGAATCGTTGGAGGCAAAGGGCGAGCAAAGCCTTCTTCCTGCAACCGTAAAGCCCGTCAACGGCGAATATCGCGTGATGCAATACAATGTGATGAATCCCGACTGGTGTTGGGATCTTCCCATCAATCTCAATCCCGACGGATGGGGAACTGCGGATGCCCAGCAACGCAGATTTGTTTCCTTTATCACCGATATTTATGCTCCCGATATTTTGCTGTTGAATGAGCGC
>JAZOPW010000013.1:0-4008 GCA_045655785.1 Eubacteriales bacterium | reverse complement strand
GATACTGTGCCTTGTTGCGATAGCCCGTCAGCTCTCCCGTGTGGCGCACGGATTCTACCGTAACGTCGGCAAGCCCGACCTTGCGAAAGGCGTTTTGCACGTAATCGCGCTTCAATTCCAGCTCATGCTCATATCCCACGTGACGGTAAACACAGCCGCCGCATCCAACCGCCTCACAGTCGGGCTCACAGCGCAACAGAGAAGGTGTCAGGATCTTTTCAATTCTTGCCACCAGATAGCTTTTATTGACCTTGATCACACGCGCCTCGATTCGGTCGCCCGTCACCGCATCGCGCACAAAGACCACCTGTCCGCGCGAGCCGTCGGGAGACGTCAAATGTCCTACACCGCAGCCGAGATTGTTGATCTCCTCAATATCCAACAAAAAGACGTCGTTCTTTTTCACGCGTAAAACTCCTCGCCCGTCTCCAAGCACAGGCACCCCAAGGCTCCGCCCTCACCTGCGCCGCAGTCGATAAAGATACTGCCCTCGCCGCGCTCGATCCTGCCGCTTTTTGTGGGAACATGACCGACGATGACCGTTGTTCCGTCAATCAACTGATAAGAGGCGTCCAACGGCTCTGAGAAAAAGTCCTCGGGCTGATAGTCCTCAAGATCGGCATCGGGCGTATAGTCGGCAATCCCCGCGTGCACCAGCAGGTAGCTCTTGCCCTTCGCCTCGACCTCTTCAAACAACGTCATTTCTTCTAAATATTCGATCACACCCTCGCGCGCATCGGCATCCAGCTCCCGAAAAGCATCCAGGGTAGTCTGTCCGCCGTCGCGGACCCATTCGGTCATCTCGGCAATATAATCGGGATCTGGAGTCGCTCCGCTTTTCAGCATAGCCGAAAAGCCCTTGAGCATCCGTACCGCCAAAAAGTCATGCTCACCCGCGATCGGGTAGACGTTCAGTCGCATGCTCAGATCGGTGATCAGCTCCATCGATTCCTCGCCGTAATCGGAGAGATCACCGAGAATGTACATGATGTCCGAATCCTTGAAGGCGATCTGCGAGAGGATTGCCTTGAATTTTTGATAGTTTCCGTGTATATCTGAAATAACGTATGTCATAATTGATTCCTTTCGTTACAAAAGCGTTTTTTAAACAGGCACTCAGCTTACAGAGTACGCACGGGGTTGCTGGTCGTGATCTGAACGGTCAGGCTTGCATCCGCATCTCTGATCCAATCAGCCAGCGTCCCACAAACAAGATCCTCTGTATAAAAATGCCCTGCCGCCACCAGATTGATGCCACAATCGGGGGCATCGGTCAGATAATTATGCTTCAATTCACCCGAAACGTAGGTGTCAGCCCCTGCACACATCGCGGCACGTACGTCGTCCGACCCACTGCCGCCCAACACCGCAACGCGAGAAACAGGCTTTCCCGCGTCGGACACCTGTACGGCGTCGGCTCCCGTGACGTGCTTCACCTGCATGGCAAATGCCTCAAGTGTCATCGGCTCCGACAGGCAACCGATCCGTCCGATCTCCTCACCGTTGTCTCCAAATGGGAGAATTTCCGAAAGTCCCAATGCCTCTGCCAGGGTATCATTGACACCGCCCTTGACCGCGTCGAGGCGTGTATGAAAGCTCATTGCCGTGACCCCTGCGCGCAACAGACGGATCACCTTTTTGGCAACGGGGTCGCGCGGATTGAGTGCCTTCAGCGGTGAAAAAATCAGCGGATGGTGAGAGACTACAACGTCGTACCCTCCCTTGACCGCCTCCTCCACCACGCGTCCCGTGATGTCCAGAGCCACCAAGACCCTTTTGACCTCCGCGTCCTCATCGTGACAGCAAAGCAGACCGTCATTGTCCCAATCACAGGAAAGGGCTTGCGGAATCCGACCGTTTAAGTACGCGTAAAGCTCTCTTACCTTCATAGCATTGCCTCCAATTTTTCTTTCATTCTCGTTTCCGAGGAAAGATCTGCGCTCTGTGAGCGCGATTTTCCCGTCAATATCTTCTCCAATACAGCGATCTCATGTCGCACAAAGCCCTCAAACAGAGGCGGACGCCGTTCGATATTCAGCCGTCCGATCAAAAGCTCCTCCTCGCTGTAGGTCTCGCTTCTGCCGCACCAACGCGCGGCGATTGTCTGATAATATTTATCTTCAAAGGTGACCGTCTCTCCAACGATCGCAAATCCATTTTGCAAAAGCCATTCGCGCAAGACCGACGCCCGTGTCATGGGCTGCAGGATCAGACCGATTCTCTCGTCCTTCACCCACTCCGCCACCGACAGGATCTTGACGATCAGCTCGCCCCCCATCCCGAAGATCAGGATGTCGTCGGGTGCATAGTCACGGACGCCCTGCAGACCGTCGGTCCGAAGCGTGTCGATCCGCTCCTCCAACCCCGCCGCGCGGATGTTGGCGCGTGCGCTGTTGATGGGTCCTTGGTTGATGTCCGCCGCCAATGCGTGCGATGCAATTTCATTCTGTATCAGATAGATAGGCAAATAGGCATGGTCGGTACCGATGTCCGCCACGCGTCCGCCTGTCCCGATGTATTCAATCGCACTGCGCAAGCGTGCGCCAATGGGGGTATTGGTCTGCATAGGTCACCTCAATCACATACTCCGTTAAAATCGGCATTCCTGCCGTTTGAAAAAGGAAAATATTTTGGAATGGGGGAAGAACAGCCTCCTTGAAGAAGCCATCCTTCCCCCCACCAAACATCATTTCTTCGATTCGAGGAAACGGTTGATCTGCTCGATCAGCGCGTCAGCGTCTGTGCCGTGTACGGCGCAAGCATCCTGTATGCACTCACCGCGAGATGCGGGACAGCCAAGGCAATGCATACCGATCGCAAAGAAAAATTGTGCCGTTTCGGGATCAAAATCAAGAACATCACCGATAATGGTTTCTTTGGTAACGACCACGGTTATATCATCCTTTCTTTATAAAATATGTTTGCATAAAATTATGCCATATATATTATACCCCCAAATCCTACATCTGTCAATCGTTACACCGATTTTTTTATAAAAAACGCAGTTGGATTTGCAAAAAAACGCAGTTGGATTTGCTTGACGCCTTGACAAAAGCAAAGGAAACTGATATAATTAAGATGTGATAGATCTGTTCGCCCGACGGCGGACGGAAAGGAGAGAGTGTATGAAGCAGGCGTTTCCCGATATTGTAGCCAACGTCGCGTTGCGTGAGAGAATGCGGAACGAGATCCTGGGAGATAAAATATCGCACGCCTATATTCTGGAAGGTGCCAAGGGCTCGGGAAAGCATAGCATTGCCCTGCAGCTTGCCGCCGCACTCTCCTGTGAGAAAAAGAATGACGGTGTCGCACCGCTCCCCTGTGGGGTCTGCCCGTCCTGCCGCAAGATCCTTGGTGGGTATTCCACCGACGTGATCTATAAAAACCGAGGAGAAAAGGCAACACTCGGTGTGGAGGTCATCCGTGATCTCAAGCAGGACGTATATATTCCGCCAAACGACACCGCCGCAAAGATCTATATCATCGAGGACGCGCATCTGATGACCACTCAGGCGCAGAACGCGTTTCTGCTGACCCTGGAGGAGCCGCCCTCATACGTGCTTTTTCTCCTGCTTTGCGAAAGCACCGCACCGCTTCTTGAAACCGTGCGGAGCCGCGCACCGACACTTCGAACCGAGCCTGTTCCGTCAGAGCTGATCGATTCTCACATCTGTCGGGTCAGCACCGACGCGGCAAACCTGAAGCGAAACGACCCGTCCGAATTTTCCGAGATCCTGGCGGCGGCGGACGGAAGCATCGGTCGCGCACTCGCTCTTCTCGATCCGAAAAAGCGAAAGCCGATCGTCACACGCCGTCAAACGGCTCGCGAATTCGTAAGGCTTTGCACGGCGCAAAAAAGCGGCACCGTGACGTTGCGCTTTCTCAATTCCCTGCCGCAGAAGCGCGATGAGCTGTCCGAGCAGCTGGAGATCATCCTGTACTGTCTGCGTGACCTGCTTTTGTGCAAGAAGGCAGAAAACGCGCCGCTCTGCTTTTTCGCGGAGCGCG
>JAZOPW010000012.1:0-7740 GCA_045655785.1 Eubacteriales bacterium | reverse complement strand
GGTCGAAACCACCAACAACCGAATGGAGCTGACCGCCGCAATCGAGGCTCTTTCGGCACTGCGCGAGCCATGCGAGGTCACATTGACGTCAGACTCCAAATATCTGATCGACGCCATTACAAAGGGCTGGGCGGTGTCATGGCGTGCGCACGGCTGGAAAAAAGGTGACCGCTCCCCCGCGCTCAATCCCGATCTTTGGGAACAGCTGTTGACGCTTTTGGAAAAGCACCGCGTCACCTTTGTTTGGGTCAAAGGACACGACGGTCACCCATACAATGAGCGTTGTGACGCTTTGGCAACAACCTTTGCCGACAGCTTGTGAGCCGAAGGATGTAAGGGTTTAAAACACAGTTTGATAAAAAATGAAGGATGGGCGAATCAAATGCGTGGTGCATTTGATTCGCCCATCCTTTAGGTTGTAGACAAAACAAACGACTTTCGTCAGTTTGGTCTATAATCTTAAGAATTTCTCTTCCGCCCCATCAATCATAGAGCCTTGCCCAACGGCGTTTTTTCAGGATCTGATAGATCAGGAGCAGCAGTAAGGAAGCCAGAATCACTCCGCAACAAACGTAGATTCCCGCGCCAATGCTGCTTTCTACCTTCAATTCCTCCCAAAGATCATTGAGCATCGTCAGTCGATCGGGAGAAAGATTCAGATAAGCCTGTGAAGGAACCGATGACGCCATTTCTCCGTACAGGATCTCCATAGCGTCCTCATGCACCTCTGCCATCACCTCCTGATAGTCGGCATTTTCCAGCACCGAGGTCAGAGGAGAGGCGTAATAGGTGTAAAGCGCGTTTTCTACCGCGATCTCCTCCTCGCACATGAAGTTGATATACGCCATTGCAAGGTCGGGATTTTTCGCGTTTTTGGGAACACACATCGCGTCAACGTAAATGTTGGTGCCTTCCTTCGGATAGAAGAAGGAAAGATCCTCATTGTCCTCATGCATCGCAAGGAAATCGCCTGCGTAATATGCCGCAACTGCCGCAGAACCGCTCTTCATTTTGTTGAAGATCTCATCCATCACGTATCCCTGCACCAAATCCTTTTGCGACTTTAACAGCTCCAGCGCCTCGCGCCACTCTGCCTCGGTCGCCTCGTTGACGTCGTAACCGAGATAGTAAAGCGCGGTGCCGAATGCGTCGCGGCTGTTATTGAACTGCAGAATGTCGCCCGTGTAATCGGCATCCCACATCAGCTCCCAGCTTCCAAGCTGTTCATCGTTTTCATCCACGATCGTGCTGTTGTAGATCACACCGACCATGCCGTAGAAGTACGGGATCGAATAGGTGGTTGTCGGGTCGTCGTCCTCATAATAAACGTTCTCTCCCTTAAACTCCTCGGAAATATACTGATAGTTCGGGATTTTGGCGAGATCCAACGGCAACAAAAGATCCTCTGCCACCATTCGCTCGATCATATAGTCCGAGGGAATGATCACGTCATAGCTCGCAGAGCCGCTGCTGATCTTGGCATACATATCCTCATTGCTCGAGAAGGTAGAGTAATTGACGGTCACGTTCATGCCCAACTCCTCGCGACAATACTCCTCAAAGGCGGCATTGACGTCAAGCGAGCCTTCCGATCCGTCCGAGATATACTCACCCCAATTGTAAACGTACAGCGTGGTAGAGCCGCCCGTTGCTCCGTCTCCCTTGTCACAGGACGCAAGCAGGATACAGGACAGCGTCAAAAGAGCCAACAAAATTCCGAATCTGCAAACAAAGCGCTTCATCATTTCGCTCCCCCCTTTGCCCTTCTGTGTCTTCTGCCGTGGCGGCTTCCGTCGGAAGATCCCGCAAGATTCACCGCGATCAAAAGTGCCAGAATCACCACGATCATCAGCGTACAAAGCGCGTACATACTGAATTTGACCTCGTGTGCGGTCTGATTGTAGATGTAAAGCGGAAGCGTTTTGAAATCGGGCGAGGATACAAAATGGCTGATGACGAAGTCATCGAGTGAGAGCGTAAAGCCCATCATAAAGCCCGAGATCACACCGGGAAGGATGCAAGGAACCTCCACTCGGAAAAAGGTTTGCGCCGGTGTGCATCCAAGGTCAAGTGCCGCCTCGGTCAGATTCTTGTCCATCTGACGGAATTTCGGCAATACAGACAGGATCACATACGGCAGGTTAAAGGTCGTGTGTGCCAACAGCATCGTCCAAAAGCCCAAGGTGTCGCTGAGTCCCAGAATCGTCGCCACGCCTACAAACAGCAGCATCATGGAAACACCCGTTACAATATCGGGATTCATCATGGGAATGTTGGAAACACCCTCCACAAGCTTTTGGTATCTTTTGCTTTTTGCGCGTGCAATGCTGAACGCCGCCAGGGTTCCGATGAAGGTGGCAAGCAAGGAAGAGGAGATCGCAAGGATCAGCGAGTTCTTCAATGCCGTCAATGCCTGTCCGTCGCGGAAAAGCTCCTTGTACCAATAAAGTGAAAAGCCCGAAAAGCTGCTCAGGCTTCCCGATTCATTGAACGAGAAAACGATCACAACAAGGATGGGCGCATACAGGATCAGAAAGATCAGCCCGATATAAAATTTCGACAAAAATTTCATACGATGATGTCCTCCTCGCTGTCCGAGAATCGGTTCATGATCGCGATCGAGATCAAAATCAGGATCATCATCACAAGAGAGATCGCCGCGCCCGTATGGTAGGTCACCGCGTTTTTGAACTGCCGCTCGATGGTGTCACCGATCAGGTCAAACGAGCCGCCGCCCAGCTTCTGCGAGATGTAGAAAGTGCTGATCGAAGGGACAAAGACCATAGTGATCCCCGAGATCACACCCGGCATACTCAAGGGAAGGATCACGCGGAACAGGGTCTGACTGTTGGTACAGCCCAGATCCGCCGCTGCCTCAAGATAACGGCTGTCGAGCTTTGTCATCGTGGTATAGATCGGCAGGACCATATAGGGCAAAAAGTCATAGATCATACCCAAGATAACCGCCGCATCGGTTCCGATAAAGGTCAGCTTCTGAAAGCCGAGCGAGGTCAGAAGGGTGCTGACAAGACCTCCGTTGTCGAGAAGTGCCATCAGCGAATAGGTGCGGATGAGAAGGCTGATCCACATGGGAAGCATGAGAAGCACCATCAGAATGTTGCGCGCCCGCTCGGACATCCGCGACATACAGTAGGCAAGCGGATAGCCGATCAGGAAGCACACTGCCGTCGCGATCAGCGAAAAGCCGAGCGACATCACAAAGGTGTGCGAATAGGAGGTCAGAGACAGAATATTCTCCAATGTGAAGCTTCCGTTTCTGTCGGTAAACGCGAAATACACCACGAACAGGAGTGGCGCAATGATGAAAAGCGCAGACCACACAAGATGCGGTGCGGCAGCCATCCGCTCAAATACGGAACGCTTTTTGGTAGTTGTTTTCATTCTTCTTCCATCTCCTCCGTTACATCAGAGAGTTTGTCCAGCTCATCGCTGAAAGAAGAATAGTCACCAAACATACCCGAAAATTCGGATTTCTTCATAATATGGATCGCATCGGGATCGATGGACAGACCGATGGTCTCACCCTCTGCCACAAAATCCGTGGTCTGGATCATCCATTTGAAGCCCGCCACGTCAACAATGATCTCATAGTGAACGCCCTTGAAGGTCACACCCGTGACAAGCCCCTTGAGCATACCCCGATCGGGCGCGACTACATCGACGTCCTCGGGACGAATGACAACGTCCACCGCCTCATTCTTGGCAAAGCCGCTGTCCAAGCATTCGAACACGTGTCCTGCAAACTTTGCGCGATAGTCCTCGGGCATAGTGCCGTCGATGATATTGGATTCTCCGATGAAATCGGCAACGAAGGCGTTGACAGGCTCGTTATAAATATCGGTGGGTGTACCGATCTGCTGGATATGTCCGTTCTCCATGACCACAACGGTATCCGACATCGAAAGTGCCTCTTCTTGGTCGTGCGTAACGTAAATAAACGTAATTCCCGTTTGGTGTTGGATATTCTTCAGCTCATTTTGCATATCCTTGCGAAGCTTGAGGTCAAGTGCCGAGAGAGGCTCATCCAAAAGCAAAACCTTTGGCTGATTGACCAATGCGCGTGCAATTGCAACACGCTGCTGCTGTCCGCCCGAGAGGGTGTTGACACGGCGGCGCTCAAAGCCCTTGAGGTTGACGAGAGCCAACATGTCCTTTACCTTTCTCTTGATCTCTTGATCGGGACACTTATGGATACGGAGACCGAACGCGATATTATCAAACACGTTCAAATGAGGAAAGAGCGCGTACCGTTGAAATACGGTATTGACCTGACGCTCATAGGGCGGCAGGTCGTTGATGCGCTTTCCGTCAAAAAAGACGTCACCCGTATCAGGCGTTTCAAAGCCGCCAATGATACGGAGTGTGGTGGTCTTTCCGCACCCCGAGGGGCCCAGAAGTGTAATAAATTCCTTGTCGTGAATCTCCAGACTCAAATTGTCCAGAACGGTCTCTCCGTCATACGCCTTCGAGATTCCGTCCAGCCGAATCAGTACTTCTTTGTTCATTCCGCATAAATACTCCTTTAAGAAAAAAATATTCATGGAACAAAACGGACGCCTGCCCGCTGTCGATACGATTGCTTTTCAAACGGCTGAAAACATGAAAATAATCGCTTTCCGACACTCTGACCATAAATCTACGATGTATATTGTAGCAGATATGAAAGCAAATTGCAATACATTTAGAAAAAAATTTCAAAATTCGTCATTATTCATAATGATTCGTCTCTACTTTGCAAAATTTGGATTTATCCGCCAAAAAAGCATATTTTGCTCTGCTTTTCTCCCGAATCCTCCCGTTTCCTCCCCTTTCTGCCGTTTTCAAAAAGCGAAAAGGACGGCATACGGCATTCTTTCCTGCCCTTCTCCCGAAACGTCAGGACATACCGCTTTTTTCTCCGTCAAAGAAACGGAACAAAAGGCTCATGGAAAAGCAAAGAAGAGAGAGCCCATCCCCTGCGCGCAGTAAAAAATAAACCGCGATCGCCCAAAGCAAAAACAGGAACAGGAAGGAGCAGGCTCGCATGATCACACGCACAACGCAAGGGTCGGCAAAGCGAAGCAACGCGCATTCCGTCATGCGTCCGCCGTCAAAGGTACGGATCGGCAAAAGATTCAACAATCCCAAAACCAAGGACGCACAGGAAAAGATCTGCGCATGCTCGCTGACATTCCAAAGCAAGGCGCCGAGTGCCGCAAGCAAAAGACTTGTGATCGGTCCCGCCGCGCTCAGGAGCCATTCCTCCCCATAGGACATCATTCTTCCCGAGACCTCCATACACGCGCCGAGGAAATCCAGACGAAGTTCCCCCAACGGAATCTTCAGAAGCCTTGCCGCCAACAAATGTCCGCACTCATGCAAAAATGCCGCCAAAAGCGTCAAAAAGCAGATCCCCGTACGGTCAAATACGAGCATCACAATCAAAATAACGGCGACAGGCGGTGCGATATGCAGTTCCAAGTGTCTTTTCATTCCATCCCCTCCAAAAGCGCAGTTAAAACACGATATGCGGAGAAGAAAAAAGTTATGACGTATATAAAAATCAAAAACGGCAAGAAACAATACCCGGAACAAGCATCTTACACTCATTCCGGGCATTTTTATTCTATTAAAAACGACAAATCCATTAATTGCCGTATATCATACCAAAGATTCCGCCGCGGCAAGGGCGGCAACCGTACCGTCTGCGGTGGCGGTGGTCAACTGACGTACCGTCTTTTGTCGGCAGTCACCTGCGGCAAAGATCCCCTCCACAGAGGTTCGGCACTCGGCGTCTGTCAGGATATACCCTTCCTCATCAAGCTCGATCAGATCGGCAAATACGGCATTCTGCGGCAGATTTCCAATCGCCTCAAACACACCCGAAACGGCAAGCTCGCGCACTTCCCCACTCTTGACATTTTTCAGAATGAGCGACTTGAGCATCGGCTCGCCCTTCATCTCGGTCACCACCGTGTCGGTCAGGATCTCGATGTTTTGGGCGGCACGCAGACGCTCCATCAAACGCTCCTCGGCACGGAAGCCCTGACGGCGGTGGATCAGATAGACCTTTGAGCAAAGCTCCGAAAGCACCAAGGCATCCTGTACCGCCGTATTGCCGCCGCCCACAACCGCGACCTCGCGGCGACGGAAGAACATTCCGTCACAGGTGGCGCAAAAGGAAACACCCTTACCGATCAGTGCCTCCTCGCCCGGAACACCTAACTTACGGTGTCCCACACCCGTGGCAATGATCACTGCACGCACAGAATAGGACGCGGCATCGGTCAACACCGAAAAGCCCCGCTCCTCCCGACGGATCGCCGTCACTCGCGCGGTGACGATTTCGATATTCAGCGCGCGCAATTGCGACATCATCTGCTCGGCAAGCTCATACCCGCCGATATCGGGAGCCCCCGGATAATTCTCGACCTTTGGGGATTGCACGATCTGTCCGCCGTAGGATTGTCCCTCCAAAAGCAGAGTTTTCTTACCCGCACGCAATGCGTAAAGTGCCGCCGTCATTCCGGCAGGTCCCGCACCCACGATCACAATATCATATCCTTCAAGCTTCATCCCATATATTCCTTTTCAGCAAATTATTTTTGCGTTTTTTGACGCATTGCCTGTATTTTTTCCTCATTCGGCGTCACGATACAAGACCAATTGGTGTGATAGATCACAAACCCGGGCTTGCTTCCCGCAGGCTTTTTGACGTTGCGCACCAAGGTATAATCGACCTCCACGTTCTGTCCGTCCGCCCCCTTCGAGAAATAAGCGGCGATCTCGGCGGCATCGGTAAAGTCCTCTACCGACGGCTCTTCTCCCTCACACAGCATCACCGTGTGAGATCCGGGCAGATTTTTGACGTGGAACCAATAGTCATTCTTCCCCGCCAATTTATGCGTAATGTACTCGTTCTGCAGATTATTCTTGCCGCACAGCACACGGTAGCCGCCGCGCGTGCGGAACTCCGCTACAACAGGATTGGATGACTTGCGCGAAAGCGCATAATTCTTCATGCGTGACGCATATCCCGATCGGTAAAGCTCGTCACGTATCTCGGAAAGATCGGCGCTTGTCTCGGCATGCGACAGGGCGTCGAATACCGTATCAATGTAGCGCAATTCGGCTTCTCCCAGCTCGATCTGCCGTGTCAGCTCCACCCTTGCCTTTTTCGACTTGTTATACTTTTTGTAATACCGTTGGGCGTTTGCCGAGGGGGAAAGACGACCGTCCAGTGTGATGGCACAGGTGCCAAAGGTGCCGTCCTCGCGATAGTCCTCATAGTCGGTCAGCTCGACTCGCGTCATGCCTCTGGAAAGCTGATAGAGGTTCGCGGTGATCAGATCGGCATACTTTTTATATTCCTCTCCCTTTTCGCAATCTGCAAGCTCGGTGCGCTGCAATTCCAGCTTTTTGCGGATACGCGCATCGGCATTGCTCAGAATTCGCAGAACGTCTGCCGCGCGTTGCTTCACACGCTGCTCGCGGTCACGCGTGTGGAAATAATCATCCAACAACAGCCCCGCGCTTTCGTATTTCCGCATTGCAAAGTCTCTGCCGTATTGACGCAATTCACAAAAGGCATATTCCACGGGCTTTCCGTCGGAGAGGATCATGCAAGGCTCAAAGCTCCGATCCTTGATCATATCCACAATCGCAAAAAATGCATCCTCTGCCGCATTCGGATCGAAGTCGGGTCGTAGCCATGTCGTTCTGTGAGCCAAGGAGTTGTGT
>JAZOPW010000011.1:0-2370 GCA_045655785.1 Eubacteriales bacterium | reverse complement strand
TGCCGCAAAGCTTGGCAAAAAAGCGTTGGTGATCTCGTATGAGCAACATGATTTTTTCAAGGATCTTCTGGATCGCGTAGAGGCTTCGCTCAAGGCAAACGGCGTTGAGGTCCTGACCTACTACCGCGTGCAGGCAAACCCCTTGCTTTGCCATGTACGTGAGGCGGCTGACATCTGTCGGAACGAAAAGGTTGATTTCTGTGTTGCTGTCGGCGGCGGAAGCGTTATGGATTCCACCAAGGCGATCGCCGCAGGTGCTTTGTATGAGGGAGATCTGTGGCAGATGTTCGTATCTCGCCATGACTGCGAGGTCGCGATCCCGCCCCAAAAGAGCCTTCCTACCGTTATGGTTCCCACGTTGCCTGCTACCAGCAGTGAAATGAACTGCATCGCGGTTGTGACCAACGACGTGACCAGAGAAAAGACCTATATGTCCACCCCCGTCATTTTCCCGACCCTTTCGGTCATCGACCCCACTCTGACCTGCACGCTCCCCACATTCCAAACGGTTGTCGGAGCAATGGACGCCATGTCGCACGTTCTGGAGGCGTACTTCAACGGTGATCAGAGCTCACCTCTGCAGGATCGTCTGCATGAGGGCATTCTCGTTACCATTATGTCCGAGCTTCGCGAGATCCTGAAGGATCCTGCAAACAAGGAGCATCGTGCCAATATGCAGTGGGCGGCAACGCTTGCCTGGAACGGTTATATTCAATCGGGTCTGAATGCGGGCACCCCCATGCATCAGATCGGACACGTCCTGTCGGCTCTTTACAATACCACACACGGCGTGACCCTTTCGATCTGCATTGACGCCTTCTTCCGCTACACCTGCACACTCAATCCCGAGAGAGAGGCAAGATTTGCTCTGCTGGGACAAAAGATCTTCGGCATCGATCCCACAGGTCGCACCACACGCGAATTGGCAATCGATACGGTCGATCACTTCGTCGCGTTCATGGATGAGGTAAAGGCTCCCCACACGCTGTCTGCGGCAGGAATTCCCGCAGAGGACATTGAAAAGATCGCGGATAACATCGTGGCACACGGCTGTGACGCAAACGGCAATCTGCCCTCGATCCCCCCGATCGGCAGAGATGGAATTGTCAAGATTCTCAATCTTGCAAAATAATATTTGGATCTGTAAGGATTCATTCAAATCAAAATAATAATTTTTACGTAATAAAGGAGAAAACATCATGAAAGACATTTTCAAGGCACCGTTTATCGTTGAAATGAGCGAAACCACGGCTAACATGTACAGACAGGGCTGGGACGAGAGAAACGGCGGAAACATCAGCTATATGCTGGAAGAGGAAGAGGTTGCAGAGTATCTGGATCTCGGCAAGGTGATCAGAACAATTCCCACCGGCTTTGATGCATCCAAGCTTGCAGGCAAGATTTTTTTGGTAACCGGAACCGGTAAATACTTCAAAAACGTACAAAAGGATCCCGAAACCAACCTCGGTATCGTCAGAATTTCTGCAGACGGTACCCAAGCAGAGCTGCTGTGGGGCTATAAGGACGGCGGTAAATTCACCTCTGAGTTCCCCGCACACATGATGAGCCACATCGCAAGATTGGAGCAGGATCCGAATCACAGAGTTGTGGCGCACTCGCACCCCACCTATACCATTGCAATGAACACGGTATGCTCCACCGACGAGAAAGTATTCACCCGCAAGCTCTGGCAGTCCAACACCGAGTGCGTTGTGGTATTCCCCGACGGAGTAGGCGTTCTGCCCTGCATGGTATGCGGAACCGAGGAGATCGGTATTGCAACGGCTGAAAAGATGAACTCTCACCGTATCGTGGTTTGGACAAATCACGGTATTTACGGCACGGGTAAGAATCTTGACGAGGCATTTGGTTTGATCGAGACGGTAGAAAAGACTGCACAGATCTACATGCTCGCGCTTGGAAACGTTGTCAACGTGATCCCCAATGAGGTCATCAAGGGTCTTGCAGGACTTTATAATCTGAAGATGATGGAAGGCGTTATCGAGGACTGATCAATCGTAGTTTGAGGGTCTTTGAAATGTACAGAAGGAGGTCCTTGTGTTAGCAATTGAAAGAAGAAGAGAGATTCTGTCAAGACTTACCCTGCATGGGAAGGTGCTTGTTGCCGAGCTTGCAGAGGACTTTGGAGTAACGGAGGAGACCATCCGACGCGACCTGGATCGGTTGGACAAGGAGGGGCTTGCCTCCAAGACCTACGGCGGTGCAGTGTCGAAATACAATGCGGCATTGGAGCTTCCGTATAACATCCGCGAGGACGTTCAGGTTGAGGAGAAGCAACGGATCGCCGACATGGTATGCGATCTGATCAAGGATGGCGAGCGCATTATGCTCGACGCAAGCTCTACTACT
>JAZOPW010000010.1:0-2229 GCA_045655785.1 Eubacteriales bacterium | reverse complement strand
CAGAAGATAATCGAAAACGGCGGTCTTATCGAATCGATCCGCAAGGGCGAATTCAGATAAGCCGGAGGACAGAATTATGAACTACAATATAGCATTACTCAGAGGAGACGGCATCGGACCCGAGATAGTCGACAGCGCGGTAAGAGTGCTTCTGGCTGTCGGTGAAAAATGCGGACACACCTTCTCCTTCACAAAATACCTTATCGGCGGCGCGGCAATAGACGCAACAGGCGCTCCTCTTCCCGAGGAAACGGTTAAGGGCTGTCTTGAATCGGACAGCGTGCTGCTCGGTGCGGTCGGAGGACCGAAGTGGGATAACCTCCCCGGCAATCTCCGCCCCGAAAAGGCTCTGCTCGGCATCCGCGCCGCAATGGGGCTCTTTACCAATCTGCGCCCCGCAAAGCTCTATCCTGCACTCAAGGACGAATGCCCTCTGCGTGCCGACATCGTTGAAAACGGCTTTGATATTATGATCGTGCGCGAGCTGACGGGCGGTATCTACTTTGGTGAGCGCGGTATGCGCGAGGGCAAATGGGGCGAGGAAGCCTATGATACCGAGTGCTACAGCCGCATGGAGATCGAGCGCATTGCAAAGGTTGCGTTTGAAACGGCGCGCAAGAGAGGCAAACGCGTGACGAGCATCGACAAGGCAAACGTGCTGGAGTCCTCCAGACTTTGGAGAAAGATCATGCACGAAACGGCAGAAAAGTACCCCGATGTCGAGTACGCCGATATGCTGGTGGACAATGCCGCCATGCAGCTTGTGCGCAACCCCGCACAGTTTGACGTGATCGTGACATCGAATATGTTCGGAGATATTCTTTCCGACGAGGCGTCGCAGATCACGGGCTCGATCGGTATGCTTCCCTCGGCGTCTCTTGGAGAAACAACGAGAGGACTTTATGAGCCGATCCACGGCTCGGCTCCCGATATTGCTGGACAGCATAAGGCGAATCCCATTGCTACCATTCTGTCCGCGGCTATGATGCTGCTTCATTCCTTTGGTCTGTCCAAGGAATCCGACGCCATCGTAAATGCAGTTGACGCGGTGCTGAATGAGGGCTATCGTACGGCAGATCTCTCCCACGGTGCGGCTTACCTGCCCACCGAGGAGATCACCGATAAGATTCTGGAACAGATTTAAGAGGCATACTGAAATGTCAAATACGATTGTAACCGGGCTTTGTCCGCGCCTGCATGCGCTTTGCGTGTTCCGCAAGCTGTTGGACGCCCCTCTTCTTCGCGCCTTTCTTGCCTTTTCCCGAACCACCGAACGGATCGACGCATACAGTCGATTTGTGCGCGAGATATACGTTGGCGGCGGAAGCCTGAGTGCCTGTGTGCGCAAGCTGGTGTTTGAGGATGAAAACGTGTACGTCACGTCGCTTGCGAGCGGTAAGGCGGTTGATCCGTATATTGCCGCGTCGGTTGAGCGTGAGCTGCAAACAATTTCGGCTCTTGCTTCTCTTACCCCCGAGGATTTCACCCCCTTGTTGGGAGATGTCCCCGTGGCGGGCTTTTCTTCCGAGAAAACCGACCTGCTTGACGAATATCAAAAGCGCGTCAAGGAGATCGGCAAGTACGGCTATGGCATCTTTGCGTCGAGCAGAATGTTCCGTCTGTCGGACAGCACTGTGCGACGCATCGAGCCGATCACCTCTTGCGACCCTGTGACGCTCGATTCCTTTATCGGCTACCGCGAGGAGCGCGAGCGGGTGCTTGCCAACACGCAAGCCTTTGTTGACGGTAAGCCTGCCGCAAACGTCCTGCTTTACGGCGACGCGGGGACGGGTAAATCCTCAACCGTCAAGGCGGTGGCAAATCATTTCTTTTGTGAGGGTGTGCGCCTGATCGAGATCCGCAAGGATCAGATGTCGATGCTTCCGTTCGTGATGGAGCAGATCAACGGTAATCCGCTCAAATTCATTATTTTTATTGACGACCTTTCCTTTAACCGCAATGACGACAGCTTCAGTATGCTCAAGGCGGCATTGGAGGGTTCGGCGTCTGCAAAGGCAAAAAATGCCGTTATTTACGCCACCAGCAACCGCCGTCATATAGTTAAAGAGAGCTTCGCGGAGAGAGATACCGACGACGTGCATAGAAACGATACTATGCAGGAGACTCTTTCGCTCTCGGACAGATTCGGACTTGTCGTTCTTTTCTCCAAGCCTACAAAGGCGCTTTATCTTGAAATAGTGAGAGAACTCGCCGCAAGGTACGGTGTGA
>JAZOPW010000009.1:0-3592 GCA_045655785.1 Eubacteriales bacterium | reverse complement strand
TGCCCATCTTGGGATGGATTCCGCTGGGAATGCCGCGGCCGTCGTCGCGAACAGAGACGGAACCGTCGGGATGGAGCGTTACCTCAATGCGGTGACAGCGTCCGGCCAGTGCCTCGTCGATCGAGTTGTCCACGATCTCATATACCAGATGGTGCAATCCGCGCGCCGAAGTAGAACCGATATACATACCCGGTCTCTTTCTGACGGCCTCCAGACCCTCCAATACCTGAATTTGACTTTCGTCGTAAACATGCTGTTCTTGGTTTTCCATGTTTTTTCCTTTCTTTTTTGTCAGAAACTTCTTGAAAGAAGTTTCCGACACCTTCAAGAACTTTTCAAACAATTGTTATTTTCTAAATGGGGAATGTCTGTTCTCTTTAGATAAACAATAGCTACCGCTAGCATTTTGGGACCACTACCCAAAATGCTCCAAACGATAGTTTTTCCTCGGCAACGCTGTTCGCCACACGAAGAATTCTATTCGTAGGGCGGGGGCTTGCTCCCGCCGCTTTGTTTTCCGGCACATTGCGGCGGGATTAGAACCCCCGCCCTACATCACATACGCACAATGTTCGCATTATTCCCATTGGTTCCAAACTGCTCGATGCGTCCCATCAAAGACATCGAAGAAAGCTGGGAAAAGCAGATTTTATACCTTTCGGTTTTTCTGTCCTGATATACAACAAAGGACTTTGGTATTTCCTCGGACGCAAAGCTGACGCTCTTTTGCGCGTCGGCATCCGAGAGATATTTTTTGGTGATTGCCGAGACCGTTGCCGTATCGGCGTCAAATATTCCAACAATATCCTTGATGCGGATATTCTGATTGTTTCCTACGTGTAAATACATATTTGTTCCAATCTTCAAAAATACTTTCCATTCTCCACGCGGATCAGCTTGCCCCCCACGATGCCGGACGGCTCACAGGTGGTGATGATGACCTGCCTGTTTTTGATTTTTCCCGAAAGATACGCACGGCGCGTGGAGTCAAGCTCAGAGAAGACGTCATCAAACAGAAAAACAGGCTTTTCTCCGCAGATCTCGGCACAAACCTCGCCCTCGGCAAGCTTCATCGCAAGCGCCAGCGATCTCTGCTGACCCTGTGACGCAAACGACCGCGCCGATCTTTCATTGATGAGAATTTCAATATCGTCTTTATGGATTCCCCACAGCGTGCTGCCCGCGCCGATCTCTCGGTCATGCCGCGACATCAGAATTTCAAAATAATCACGCTCACACGCCTCGACGTCCTCATAAAAATCAGGTTCATGGTGCGAGGACCCCGCATAAACCGCCTCGGGAATCTCTTTTTCTCCCGTCATTTCGGCAAAGCAAGCTGAAATGTGATTCTTTGCCCGTTTTAGATATTGCACACGGTAACGCGCGATCACAGCCGCCTCGTGCGCCAACTGTGCGCTCCAGAATTCAACGGTGCTGTCAAAGGTCTTGCGGTCGTCCTCGGCGTTTCGGATCAGTTGGTTTCGTTGCTTTAATATCTGGTTGTAGCGTTGCAGACTTTTGAGGTAGACGGGATAAAGCTGAGAAATGGCAATATCCAAATAATTGCGCCGCTCTCCCGGTCCGTCCTTGATCAGGGACAGATGCTCGGGACAAAACAGAACCGTCCGAAAGGCTCCCACAATATCCGAGACCCTTCCCACCTTCACCTTATTCTGTTCGATCCTGCGGCGTCTTCCCGGCATCATGCGAACCGTGATGTTCTGACGCCTGATCGAATCCGAAAAGTCCAGCGATATTTCGGCACTCTCGGCTCCAAAGCGGATCAGATCCTCCTCGTGCGATGTGCGAAAGCTTTTTCCCAACGCAGTGAAGCTGATCGCCTCCAGCAGGTTGGTCTTCCCCTGCGCGTTGTCCCCCGACAAAATGTTGACCCCTTCGTCAAACTCGATCTCCGCTTCTTCTATGTTGCGAAAATTTCTTATTCTGATCGCATGACATTCCATAAGCGGACTCCTTGTTGATTTTTTGTCGGAAACCTTTTTGAGCATAAGCTTCCTTAACGTAATTTTTTTGTGGAGAAACTTCTTGGAAGAAGTTTCCCCACACCCCTTCAAGAACTTTTCAAACAATTTTTGAAACTGTTTTTTTCACTTTCGTGCGCTTCAGATTAACAATAGCTCCCGCCAGCATTTTGGTACCACCACCCAAAATGCTCCACGCAATATGTTTTCCTTTGGCTTTTTGAGCCATTTAGGCTCTTTTTTACGTTACGGAAGATTACATGAAAAAAGTTTTCTGACACCTTTCAAAAACTTTCCCAAAAAAGGGTATTTGGTGAATGGGGATGTTTGATCTCTTTTGATAAATAATTGAATCCACCTGTAAATACAGGCGGTCTCGGCTGGAGCAAGCCCCCGCCCTACAATAAAATCTTCGTGTGGCGAACCAAGTTACCAAGGGAAAAGTATCGTTTAGAGCACTTTGGGTGGTGGTACCAAAGTGCTTGCGTGAGCAATTGTTAATCTAAAGCGATCAAACATTCCCAATTTATCAAATAACCTTTTTAGGGGAAGTTCTTGGAGGTGTCGGAACCTTCTTTCAAGAAGGTTCTGACGAAAAAACTCTAATAATCCCCTTACTCTTTCATTCTGACGGGGAGGAGCATGAAAAGCTCTTCTCTGTTTTCTTCGATGTTTTCAGGTTCGATATTGATGCTGGTGAGTGCGCTGGTCATAGAGATTTTGACCTTTTCGGCGTCGGACGCACGCAGGCTGTCGATGAGGAATCGGTTATTGAATGCAATCAGGAGATTGTCGCCTTCATGGGTAATATCGACCTCGTCGTAGGTGCTTCCCATGGTAGAGACAGCCGAAATTTTAAGCAGATCCTCTTCAAAGGACAGCTTGACGTGAGAGCGCACGCTTCCCGCTACCTTTTCCTCGGTGACAAGAGCCGCTCTTTCCAGGGCTGCGATCATGACCTCGCGGTTTGCCACAGCCGTGATCTTATGGGTATTGAGAATGATGCGGTCAAAATCGATATACTGACCGTCGATCAGGCGCGAGAAGAAGATCAGCTCTCCGATATGGAAGACGATATTTTTGCGCGTCATATAGATGCGGACGGTTTCTCTTTCATCGTCCTTGAGGAGCTTGAACAGCTCATTCACGGTTTTGGTGGGGATGATGAAATGGAATCTGAGCGAGGTGCCGTCCTCATTTTTGTTTTCAATGTCGGTTTTGATCGAGCATTTTGCAAGCTTAAAGCTATCGCAAGAAACCATCAGAAGCTCTCCCTCGGTCACGCGGAAATAACAGCCGTTGAGCACAGGGCGTTGGTCATTGGACGCCATGGCATACATCACCTTTGCGAGCATGTTTTTCAGCACTGACTGGCCGATGACAAATCCGTCGGTGGTGACCAGGCGTGGGATAGCGGGATAGGTGTCTCCCGACAGCGCGTTCATTTTATGGCTTGATTTTCCGCTTTCGATACAAGCCTGCATTTTATCATCGACCGTAAGGGTAATGAAATCGCCCTCCATGACGCGCAGGGTCTGCACGAATTTTTGAGCGTTGACGATATAGGTACCTGTCTCTTCGACCTCTGCTTGTACTGTGATACGCATACC
>JAZOPW010000008.1:0-10934 GCA_045655785.1 Eubacteriales bacterium | reverse complement strand
GTACCTATATCCGCCTGGTGCGTCACGTTGTCTTTTGGGCAACCCTGTTGTTGGTGCCGATCTGGTTTTTGCTGATCAAGCATCCGCACCTGATCCCGTCATGGTTGCATTTTATCCTGCCCGAATCTACGGGAAAGATTTCGATCTTCGTTCAGCTGTTGTTGGTCGAATTTATGATCGACGGCTTGCGTATGGCGTCCATGAACACGCCCGATATGCTTTCCAACTCGCTTTCGGTGGTGGGGGGCTTGATTCTTGGTGACTTTGCCGTCAGCGTTGGATGGCTGATCCCCGAGGTCATCGTTTTTATGGCGTTCGTTTCGATCGCGAATTTTTCGCAACGCAGCTATCAGTTGGGCTATGCCTTCAAGTTTTTGCGCATCGCGCTCATTATCCTGATCCAGCTCTTTGGCGTCATCGGATTTTTGGGCGGCTGTGTCGGAATTCTGATCCTGCTTGCCACCAACAAGACCGTCAACGGACGGCGTTCCTATCTCTATCCGCTCATTCCCCTCAATGGAAAAGCCCTTCTCTCGCTCTTTTTCCGAGTCCGAAAGGATCGCTTCCCCGGTGCTGAGGGAGTACGCGAGGATGAAGAGATGCAAAGCAAGCTACAAACAAAATAATTGTTCGTTATTCTGCATTCGAGCCCTTCCAAAAGAGGGGCTCTTTCTTTTTCCGATAGGATCCAAAATCTTTTTCAATCTTTCCTGTTTTTCTATTGACGCGAGTCCATTCCTGTGCTATAATTACCCTATGCCGCATCAAAAAAACAAAAAGGAGAACTTCGACGTGCAAAAAGGCTCTGTCTTCAACATTCAAAAATTCTGCATCAACGACGGTCCCGGTATCCGTACCACCGTATTTTTGAAGGGCTGTCCCCTTCGTTGCGCATGGTGTCACAACCCCGAATCGCATAAGATCGCGCCCGAGCTGCTGTATGACGCCGATAAATGCCTGCATTGCGGCAAATGCATTGCGACCTGCCCCAAGGGAGCGCATCGGTTCGAGGGCGGCGAACACGTCTTATATCGCTCTCTCTGCGTCGCCTGCGGCGCGTGTACATCTGGATGCATGGCAAATGCCTTGGAAATTGCGGGAAGCAAGAAATCGGTAGAGGACATCCTGACCGAGGTCTTAAAGGACAAGGTATTTTATGAAAATTCGGGCGGCGGCATGACGCTGTCGGGAGGCGAACCCATGATGCAATTCGAGTTTTCCTATGCATTGATGGAGGCCGCACACAACCAAGGAATCCACACCTGTATCGAGACCTGCGGCTTTGCCGATACCGAAGAGATTCTGAAAATGGCTCGCGTCACCGATCTTTTTCTCTTTGATTGGAAGCTGACCGACCCCGATCTGCACAAGCACTACACTGGGGTTGACAATCAAACGATCAAGCAGAACCTGCTCGCACTTGATGAAGCAGGGGCAAAAACCGTACTGCGATGCCCCATCATCCCTGCAATAAACGACAATGAGTCGCATTTTGACGGCATTGCGGAGCTTGCAAACCAACTGCAAAATATTTTGCGGATCGAGATCGAGCCTTATCATTCACTCGGTGAGAGCAAGTATCCTCGCACGGGAAAGGAATCGCCGTTACAACGCACCGAAATGCCAAAACCCGACGTTGTCGAGGGTTGGATCCAAGCAATACAGAAAAAGACCGCCGTCCCCGTGAAAAAGGGGTAATATCGCAAAAGGACTTTCGAACAGGCAATTGTTCAAAAGTCCTTTTTTGATGCAAAAACACGGCAAAATTACGTCAAACTGATTCGGTTTTCGGTCACCGCGTCCTGCGCACAGCGTTGTGCCAAAAGCACGTCCTCCTCCGAGACCTCTACGTCAAAGTCGCGGAAGGTGTTCCCTGTGACCGTCTTTCCGAAGAACACCATATACCAAACACATCCCAGCATATAGCGTGTGACACCGAAATGGCAGTGATATCCATCGCGATAGGTGCGTTCTCCGATCACGTCATAAAGCTTACACATTGCATCAAGCGACGGAATCACGCCATCCGCCCCAATGCTCTGCTCGGCATCCCGATACGCCTTGCGAACGGCAGGGATCATCTCGGCTCTTGTTGCAAAGGCAGTTTTGGAGAAGCGCGGACACCCCTCGGCAAATGACCATGTCTCATGAACGTATTGCTTTGCCGCAGGTGCCATTTTTTTAACAAATGCCGAAAGCTCGTTGATATAGGGGTAGTAGGACGTCGCGTCTCCCGAGTCGGGACTGCATTGCTGCATCACAACAGCGTCCCACTCATCCGACAGCAACGCCTCCTTTAAGGAGACAAAGATCCCCGACGCCATGCCGTTGAGGTAGTACTCGTATGCCGCTTCCCCACTCAACATATTGCGATAATGACGGTACAGACTGCATCCCCCGATGTACAGTGTTACAACCTTTACGCCGTCCTTTGCTGCGCGCGCGATTCCGTACAGATAGCGCGTGGCATCCACTCCAAAGCTGTTCCCAATCACAAGAATCTTTTTCATATCATTTCCTCCAAGCATTCTTTTCTCCATTATAGCATAGAACCGATAAAAAATCAATATCCGAAAAACTGTTTATTTGAGTTCTCCTATCTTGGTTTTTTCGGTAATCGAATATCCGTAATATTTTTTGAACAATCGACTGACGTAATTCGGATCACCGTATCCAAAGTGAAGTGCCGCCTCATACAAGTGAAGATGCTCCTTTTCCATCAACACCCTGATACCCTCCATTTTTTCCGTGTTTATATATTTCATGATCGAAATCCCCTCTGATTTCTTAAATACAGAGCACAGATATTCAGGAGAAATTGAAAGTTGCTCGGCAACTTCCCTTTGCGTAATCGGTCGGTGCAGATTCTGATGAATGTACTCTTTTGCCCGCATGGCGTACAACACCTCGCTCGGCAGATTCGTTTTGACGGCATTGCGATTACACAGATCAATCTCAAACAGCAAGTTAAGAAATTTCGTTGCACCCCGGGCTTGGGATTCCTTGAACAGTAATTGATCATGGATCAGTTGCTCAATGATGCTCCTTGCCGCCTTTGTATTCAGGTGTGAGGGCGTGACCGTTGGTAGACACAGACCCTTTTGGTAACTGTCCAACTCCAGCCACTCCACCTCTGCAAAAACAGTGCGATGCTCATGAAAGGAATCTGTGTTAACTTTAACCTCCTGTCCACAGTAAGGAATGCAAACAATATCTCCTGCCAGAGCAGTACAGGTATTTCCCCGATCCTCAATCCTGATGCTCCCCTGTGAAATATAAGTCACCTCAATACAATTGTTTCTGTTTGAAAAGCAAGTCGAATAGAACTCTGCACTATAAACATGTGCAAACCTCACACATGGCAGTGTTTCAATCTCAAGTGTTTTCAACCTATGATACCTCCGATCATGCGGTGTTTTCCTGTCTATTATATCAAATCATCTTAATTTTGTCAAGATTATGAATTATGTTTATTGACATATTAGATGGATAGAAATAAAATAAAGTCATCATAGCACATACGGAGGTTCTAATGAAAACATTTGAGTTTTTGAATCAAGAGTTGAAAAAAACGCCAAAAGGGATCTATGCTCCATATTATTTTCGCTATTTAGGCTATCAAAAAAATCCTTCCGCTACTCCCATGACCTTTCGGTCAAATATCATCTATTCCCTGTTTACCGAAACCAAACCGATTATATTGAAAAATGAATGGATCGTCGGTAATAAAAAAGCTTTGTTTTGTCAAGAAGATCCTTTGATTCTGGGATATATAAAAAAAACAATAGATAATTTTCCTCAAAGAAGCTTTCTCACTAATAAAGACCATTTTGCTCCCGATTATAAGCATGTTCTCAACGTGGGGCTGTCAGGACTTCTGAAGGAAATCGATGCCTCACAGCGTACACATCAACAAGATGTCGAAAAGCTGGAAACCTTGCGGTCAATGAAAAGAACACTTTACGGCTTTCAAATAATGATCGAAAACCATATGCGCGAGGCAGAGGCTTGCAAGGAACGTCCCGGCTTTGACGCACAGCGGCTGCAATTCATCATAGACAACTGTAGTGTCATCGTCAATGATCCTCCAAAAAGCTTTGCCCAGGCTCTCCAGCTGACTTGGTTCTGTCACACGGCTTTTCTGTTAGAGGAACGCTATGCGATGGCTTTGGGGCGGATGGATCAGTATCTATACCCATTTTACAAATCGGACATTGAAAAAGGCGTTCTTACCGATGACATGGTTATTGAGCTTTTGGAAAACGTCTTCATTAAGCTGCAGGGTGACGTTGTCAATATTTGCATTGGCGGTCAAAACCAACACGGCGAATGCGAGGTAAATCCTTTGAGCCGTTGCATTTTGCGCGCGGTAAAAAATTGTAACGTTCCGGGCCCCAATCTGTCGCTCCGATATACGCAAAACATCCCCGATGATTTTTTGGACGAGTGCCTTGAATCGATCGGCACAGGACTTGGATACCCTGCCATTATGAATGATGACGTCAACATTGCCGCCTTGAAAAAATACGGATACCGTGACGAGGATATTTATGACTACTGTATGGTGGGCTGCATCGAAAACTTTCTTACGGGAAAGCAACCGCCATGGTCCGATGGCAGATTTGATTCCCCTCGTTATTTGGACTACATCTTCAACCACGGTGTCAGCCACACCAATCAATCGATCGGACTGGATCTTTGCGACGTAAACAACATTTCCTCCATGGCAGAGTTCATGACGATATTTGAAAAGGAGCTTGACTTCGGCACATCCGAATATATTGCCAAATTCATGCAGAAAAACAATTCCATCAATCAAAAGCTTTACCCCGAGCCCTTCTTGTCCTGCTTTTGTTATGATTGCATCGGCAGAGCTCTGGATATCAACAACGGCGGTGCCGTTTATCCCTCGGTTCACGGTGTCGCACTAATGGGAATTGGCACGATCTGCGATTCTCTTGCCGCAATTGAAAAGGTCGTGTTTGTCGATCAAAAAGCAACACTTTCCGACCTCAAAAAAGCACTGAATGCCAATTTTAAAGGCTATGAGGAGCTACGTCAAAAGCTTCTTGCCGCGCCAAAATATGGCAACAACGATGACTTTGCAGATAAATACGCAGTTTGGTTTGTAAATTATCTCAGCTCTCTGTTCAAGCGGTATCAAACAAGAGACGGTGGCGGAATCTATGTTGCTGTGGCGGCAAATATCAACAACATTCACGCAGGTAAGATCATTAACGCTACACCCGATGGAAGATTACGCGGTGAGCCGCTCTCAGATGCGGGTTCTCCGACCTATGGTCGCGATACACGCGGGGCAACCTCTACAATCAACAGTCTTTCCAAGCCTGACTATACCCTAATAGCCTGCGGAAGTGTAGTCAACCAGAAATTCTCTCCCACTATGTTCGGAGCAGAAAAGCGAAAAAAGCTGATGGCTCTGATCAAAACCTATTTTAAAAAGGGCGGTCAGGAAATTCAGATCAATGCCACCTCGCGCGAGGTTCTGATCGATGCCATGGAGCATCCCGAAAATTATCAGAGTCTTGTCGTGCGCGTTTCGGGTTTTTCAGCCTTTTACGTCACACTCAATAAGGAAGTTCAATTGGATATTCTCAACCGTACCCAACAGGAGTAAGTGTCATGTTAAACATATCCAACATTCAGCATTTTTCCGTGGGTGATGGAGAAGGAATCCGTACCACTGTGTTCTGCAAGGGATGCAATCTTCGCTGCCCGTGGTGTCACAATCCCGAAAATCTGACTCAGGAGCCCGTGGTCTTACATTATCAAACCGCAAACAAAACCGAGATTCTGGGGCGTCTTGTTTGCGTCGAGGAAATCCTTTCCGACCTGTTAGAGGATCTGGAGTTTTACCGCGAAAGTAACGGGGGCATCACAGTTTCGGGGGGGGAGGCAATGCTGCAGACCGACGCACTTATTCCGTTGGTCAGTCGATTGAAGGAGAACGGGATCTCGGTGCTCATCGACACCGCGGGCTGTGTTCCCTATTCGGATTTTCAAAAAATCAATCGCTTTGTTTCGGGATACCTGTTCGACTTCAAAACAGCAGACCCCAAGCAATATCACAAGATCGGCGGGAACCTGACATTGGTAACCGAAAACCTCCGTCAACTGCTAAAGGATCATATTCCGATTACGGTACGAATTCCCCTCATCCCGCATTTTAACACAGATCGCAATTCCGTGCTCGCCATTTGCGAGCACCTGCAAGTCATCGGCATTAATCACGTTGATCTCTTGCCCTTCCACCGCCTGGGCAGTGCAAAATATGAGGCTATGGGGCTTGCCTATGCCTATCAAAATGAAGCTCCTTTTTCCAACAAGGAGCTCGCAAGCATCGCAGACATTTACAAAGCATATTTTACAGTCAAAATAGAGAAATAGGAGAATTATCATGAAAGCAAAAGCAGCAGTGTTTATGGGAGCACACAGAGATTTTGAGGTGCGTGAATTTGACGTAACCGCAACGCCGTCCGGATACGGTCAAATGGAATTGATCGCAAGCGGTATTTGCGGCACAGATCTGCATATACACAACGGAAAGCTTGCCGTTGGTGCGCCCTCGATCATCGGGCATGAATTTGTAGGAAGAATTACCGATCTAAATGAGAAAGAGGCAGAAAAATACGGACTTTGCATCGGAGACAACGTCATCGCAGACATTGCCGTACCCTGCGGTGAATGCATTCTTTGCAAAGGCGGTGATGACGCCAATTGTGTCAACATGCAGGTCACAAACAGCGGCAGTATTGAAGTCGCCCCCTATCTCTACGGTGGATATACAGAGGTAAACTACACCCCTCTTTCCAACCTTGTAAAGATCCCAAATAGCGTTCCTCCCACGGTTGCCGCCACCTTTGCCTGCCCCGGTCCCACCGCGATCCATGCCTGTGAGCTAGCAAAAAAAGCAGGAATCGATCTTGCTTCAATCGGTGTTGCCGTTGTGCAGGGGCTGGGGCCCGTGGGAAGCTTTGCAGTCATGTACCTCAAGGCTCTTGGCGTAAAAAAGGTTTACGCGATCACGGCAGGCACCGATACTGTAAGAGAGAACATTGCCCTAACGATCGGTGCCGACAAGATCTTCAATCTGACCCGTGAGGGCGTCGATACGGTGACCCAAGCACTGCAAGCAGAAAACGGCGGTCTTGGCGTAGATCTCTGCATGGAATGCTCCGGCGCACCGTCAGCGGTCACACAGGGCATGGATATTTTGAGAAACCGTGGCGTTTATCTGGTTCCCGGACAATACAGTGCATCGGGCGGAATCGTGATTCAACCCCAAATGATCACCTTCAAGGCATTGCATATCATAGGCTCCTCGCAGTACTCCATATGCGATGTCCACACCTATCTTGCGTTTCTTTCCACCCATGCCGAGCTGTATGAAAAGATTGAAGGACTCGGCACAAAATTTGAAATTTCCAAGATCAACGAAGCAATTGCATACGCCAAATCGGGCAAAAACGTCAAAACACTTTTGGTAAAGTGAAAAAAATTGATAAAATACCTTGCTTTACTGTCATTGAGGGAAACCGTCGAAATAAAGGCATTCAAAAAAGGGGCCGGATCATGCGCTTTTGAAAAAAGCGTTTGGTTCTGCCCTTTTGGTTCTTGTTATGAAAGAGGGATCTCTCTTTGACATCTGCGAAATTCTCCCGGGGATTGCCCCATCTCGCGGTGAAAGCTCTGGATAAAGTAGCAGGTACTTCCAAAGCCGCACGCCTGTGCAATCTCATTCACCGACCGATCCTCGCTGATCAGCATCTGCCGTGCGGCATCCATCCGAAGTCCGCGCAGGAAGGCGAGAGGATGGGTCTGATAGCTGCGCTTGAATTCACGCCGCAGATAGGATGTGCTGACCCCAAGCCGACGCGCGACCTGATCCACACCGAGCGTCGGATCTGCAAAATCGTTCTCCATTATGTGCCGCGCCCTTCGGATCGACGCGGGGATCTGCTCTGCCTCTTGCTCATCCTGTAGCCTGCAAAGCTCGGAAAGAAGCGCATAAAAAGCCTCCATCGTTTCAAAGCTCCACTTGGAATCTACACGAAAGCTTCTCAAAAGACGCTCAAAGCCCTGTCGGATCCTGCGATCCTCTCTAGCACGCAAGACCTGCGGCTCTGCATCGGAAAGCGTTTCCGACAACCGAAAATGCACCGCAATCATGCGGACATCCTCCAGGACCTCTGTATGATAGCCCACACCTGCAGGGATAAAGGTCACCGTATCGGGAAGTGAGACCAGTTCCTTGCCGTCCACTCGAATACGGATCGAGCCCTTCAGTCGATAGGTCAGAGAATAAAAGGGTCTTCCCACCACGTAGGTCTCACCGCGCTTTACCGAAACGCCCTTATGCAATACCACATCCGTAACGGCTGTATTTCGTAGCTCTTTCATGATACACCTCCCGTTTTTCTATATCATACCACACATTTTGTAGCCTGTCAAGTTGCGATTTTATAAATTCATATCGAAATTTCTGATTGACGGGAGACCGATCCGTATGTATAATAAAATCAACATATTATATCGGAGGTGTTTTATCATGAGTAAAAGCAACCTGAAATCCTACGTACTCGATTCCGCCCGTAAGCTTGGAATCGATCTGATCGGATTCGCGTCCAAGGATCGTTTTGACGGCGTGGATCCTCAACATAACCCCTTTTCGATCTTCCCCGAAGGAAAAACCGTGATCCTTTTGGGAAAACGGATCTGTCGCGGCTCGCTTCGCGGAATTGAGGAGGGAAGCAATTTTATTGACTATTCATACTTTGGAAGAAAATGGCTCGAGGATGAATTTCTTGCCCTTGCGTGCTATGATCTGGTGCGCGTTTTGGAGGATGAGGGATGGGAGGCATGCCCTGTTTTCCCCAACCCCTGCGAGATCAAGCCGAGCGGTGTTTCGGTAGACGGCAAGCGTCCCGAACCCAACGTATTTCCCGATTTTGACTATGCCGCCGTTGCCTGCGGACTTGGTGAGATCGGTATGAATGGGTTGTTTTTGACGCCTCGCTTCGGCTCCCGTCAGCGGTTTCACATGATCATCACCGATGCCGAGCTGGAAGCCGATCCTCTGTTTGAAGGAAGTATTTGCGACAAGTGCGGAAAATGTGCAGAGAGCTGTCCCTTGGGTGCATTGGATATGAAGAACACACAAACGGTCAACGTCTGCGGCAAGCAAATGGAGGTCGCCTCGGTCAACTACGACAAGTGTCAATCCTGCAAGAACGGTGCCTGCAAAAACCGCTTTGCAGACTACGCACGCCCCGACCGCATCGCCGCACTCTGAAACCGTACCTGTCTGAGCCATCTGGAGGAGAATGATCTGGTAGGCAACAAATTCGAAAAGCGATTCCGCAAGACCGAGCCCTGGTCGATCGGGTAACGGAGGAGCTGTCTATGAAGCTTACATCTGAAATGATCAAAGCCAAGGCAAAGGAATTGGGAATCGACTGTATCGCCATCGGAAACATTGAGCGATTCAAGGATGCACCAAAGCTGATGTCTCCCATTTCCTACTTCCCCGATGCAAAATCGGTCATTGCCATTGCCATGCGGATCCCTCGCGGCACGTACCGCGGCATTGAGGAGGGAACGCACTGGCATAATTACACGTTTTACGCATACAACAAGCTGAACACCTTTTTCCGCCCCCGTCTGACCTATGAGCTGTCCTGCTTTATTGAGGATCACGGTTGGGAGGCTGTCGCACACTACCCCGCACTTCCGGAAGCCAGCGGTCTGCGTGAGCCTGTTGCCGAGGGAAAGCTTCCCTCCGACGTGGTTTGCAGCATTCGTGTGATCGCTGCAGGTTGCGGACTTGGTGAGATCGGCTTTTCCAAGGTGTTCTTAACCAAAGAGTTCGGTCCCCGTGTCCGTCTCGGTCTGATTTTCACCGACTGCGAGCTTGAACCCGACCCCATTATGGATACAGGCACACTCTGTCTTCATTGCGGAGCCTGTGCGAAGGAATGTCCAGGCAATGCGATCCCGTCTGTGAAGGATCCCGAGGAACGGCTCACCGTTGATTTTGCCGGAGAGAAGCAGATCTGGTACGGCGACGTCCGAATGGGCAGATGCACCATGTCCCATCACGGTCTGAATGAGGAATGCTCGCCCTTCTTAAAGAAGGAATTCCCGAACTTCTCCTTCCATGTTCGAGACAGCGAGATCACCGAGGAGGAGGCATATATCATGGCATACTCCCTGGCACGCTCCAAGTGGTCCAGAAAGCCCGAAACGAAAAGCGTCGTATCCTATTACAATTATATGCTGTCACACACCGGATACTTTGCCATCTGCGGTGCGAAGGGCTGCATCCGTGCCTGCATGGATATGCTGGAGAAAACCGATCGGATCGAAAACAAGTTCCATAACAAATTCTATAAAAAGAAGAGCTGGGATTTGAATGAGCTTCCCATTGTGAAGCCGCTCGGCATCAACCACTATCGCGAGCAGTATCTGGATGCACGTTATCCCGATGACGATATCCGCAAGGGCGAATACGAAAAGGCAAAAAAAGATTAAACTCTATGAAAGCAGAAAAGTCCCCCGTCAGTGATGTAAACGCTGACAGGGGGCTTTTACCCTTAAACGGAAGATTTCTCGTCTTGAAATTATTGCTTTTTCAGCACCGTTTTGATAATGGTACTGAATTTCGGCGGCATTCCGTAAAGCAAAACACCTACGCGGTAGATCTTTGCCGAAAGAACGCCGATGCCAACCGTGGAAGCAACGAGAATGGCAATCGAAATGACAATTTCGTACCAAGCTACCGTACTCATCGCAATTCTTGTAAACATCGCCATCGGCGAGGTGAACGGGATATACGAGCAGACCGTCATCAACGTATTGTCAACATCACCAGATGACATCGAGAACATCACGACCATAAATCCCGCCACAAAAAG
>JAZOPW010000007.1:0-5171 GCA_045655785.1 Eubacteriales bacterium | reverse complement strand
CAAAAAAGGCGCGCTCCTTTGCTTTGTGTTCGAGCATTATACCATATCAAAAAAGAAAAGTCAACCCTTTTTTGGAATTTTTCGACCGATTTTCGCTTGTTTTTTTCTGTGGTACAGCTATCGTTTTTTTACATGAATTTTGCATAAAAAAATTTAAAAAAATCCTTGTTTTTTATTTTGAAATATGGTATAATAAAAATGTTCTTTTCCTTTTCGGCGTCTTTTACGGGACGTATCGGAAAGGATTTGTATTTTGTGACAAAGACAATTTTTCGATAGTTTTGAATGAATTTTTGATAGCATGCCGTGCCGCGCTGTGCTATACTGTTGATGTTGGCACTGTGGCGCAAAGCACAATGGAAAGGAAGGACGAAAATGGCAAGATTGATCAAGGTTGGCATCATTGGATGCGGAGGCATTGCAAACGGCAAGCATATGCCGTCTTTGAAAAAGGTGGCGGATTGCGAAATGGTCGCGTTCTGTGACATTATTCCCGAGAGAGCCGAGAAGGCTGCAAAGGAGTTTGGCGGCGAGGGCGCAAAGGTCTATACCGACTACAAGGAGCTTTTGAAGGACCCCGAGATCGAGGTCGTTCACGTTTGTACCCCGAACCGCGCGCACAGCTTTATCACGGTGGATGCTCTGGAGGCGGGGAAGCACGTCATGTGCGAAAAGCCGATGGCGATCAACTCGGCAGAGGCGCAAAAAATGCTGGATGCCGCCAAGCGTACAGGCAAAAAGCTGACTGTCGGATACCAAAGCCGTTTTCGTGACGACTCTCAATATCTCAAGCAGGAGGCCGAGGCAGGCACCTTTGGCGATATTTACTATGCCAAGGCAACGGCTCTGCGCCGCCGTGCGGTTCCTACCTGGGGCGTATTCCTCAACGAATATGAGCAGGGAGGCGGTTCTCTGATCGACATCGGAACGCATGCCCTGGACCTGACCCTTTGGATGATGAACAACTACAAGCCTAAATACTGTGTCGGAACGACCTATCACAAGCTGAACAAGGACACCGAGCAGGGAAATATGTGGGGGAATTGGGATCCCGAAAAATTCACAGTTGAGGATTCGGCATTCGGCTTTGTTGTGATGGAAAACGGGGCTACGATCATATTGGAATCGGCATGGGCGCTCAACACGCTTGACGTACGCGAGGCGGTGACCTCGGTTTGCGGAACTCTTGCGGGTGCCGACATGATCGACGGTGTGCGCATCAACGGAATCCGCCACGGCAGACAGTATGTATTGACGCCGAACTTCAAGGCAGGAGGCGTTGCCTTTAATGACGGCAAAAAGGGAGAAAGCGCCGCCGACCGTGAGGAAAGACTTTGGATCGAGGCGGTTCGTAACGATACCGATCCGCTGACTCTGCCCGAACAGGCTTTCTGCGTCACACGAATTCTGGAGGGAATTTATGAATCCGCCAGAACGGGTGAGATCTACCGCTTTTCATAAGGTAAATATAATAAAAAAAGAGGTTTTTATGAAAACAATGCTCAAGGGCGGACGCGTGTGGCGCGCGGATGCTACGTTTGAATCGGATTGTCCTGTTATATGGGAGGACGGTGTGATCCTTGCCGTGGGAGATGCCTGCAACGGCATTTCGGTTGACCATACCCTTGACGTGACGGGAAAAATGTTGCTTCCGGGTCTTGTTGACGTACATACACACGGTCGCGCAGGATGCGATTTTGACACCGCCTCGGCTGATGAGATGCGCATGATGAAGGCGGATTACGCAAGGCACGGTGTGACTACGGTGTTTGCTACGCTTGCATCGGCGTCGGTTGCGGATTGGATGCGCTCGATCAACGCGATCGAGGTGTGCAGCTTTGATGGGATCCATCTGGAGGGACGCTATCTCAACCCCGCCAAAAAGGGGGCGCACGCACCCGAGATGATCGTGCCGCTTGACGCCGCCGAGCTGGAGACCTTTTTGTCCGCCATCCATATTCCATGTCATATCAGCGCGGCGTTTGAATTGGATCGCGACGGCAGCTTTGCGGCTTGTGCGAGGAAGTACGGTGCTACAATGGGCTTGGCACATACCATGGCAACTGCCGAGGAGGCGCGTCTTGCCGTGTCGCGCGGCGTGACCTCGTTTACGCATCTTTATAACGCCATGCCGCCCCTGCATCACCGCGAGGGTGGGGCTGTCAGTGTAGCCCTTTGCGGCGGTGGATACGGAGAGCTGATCGTGGACGGCATGCACGTTTGCGCCGAAATGGTCAAGCTTGCTTACCGTTGCCTTGGCGAGGAGAAGACTGTGCTGATCACCGATTCGATGCAGGGAACCGGTTGCCCCGACGGAAGCTATACGCTTTCGGGTCTCCCCGTGATCGTAAAGAACGGCAAGGCACTCACGCTCGACGGTGTTCTGGCGGGCAGTACACTCGACCTTTGGGACGGTGTGAAAAATCTGATGAATTTTGCCGGAATCTCCTTGGAAAAGGCGATCGCTTGCGCTACGGTCAATCCCGCACGCATGGTGGGGATCGATGACCGTGTAGGCAGCATCGACGCAGGAAAGAGAGCTGATCTGCTTGTGGTGGATGCCGATACGATGGAGCTGTGCAGCGTTTATGCAAGCGGAGAAAAAATCCGTTAAGGAAAGGGTAGCGATATGACAAATCAACCGAAACAAAATTTGAAAAAGGACTGCCTGACGCAGAATCTGAAGATCCTTTTGTGGGGACTGCTCACGTTGCTGCTGGTGGTACTTACGATTCTTGAGATGATCCCCACAGATGCGACGGCACTGCGGGTGGAGGAGGTCTTTCGCGTTTCCTCCTCGATGATCAGTGTCAGCGAAAAGACCTACGTCAGCGCGGTCAGCGGAACCCTTGCTAACCCCGGTGACGAGGCGGTGCGGATCGACTCCGTGATCGTAACGGTCGGAAACGGAGAGGTGACAAAGGACATCGTGATGGATGGCTTTGTGCTGATGCCACGATCCTCGGAGGAGCTGACCTCGGGTTGGACGGGCAATATTCAATATGACCGCATCACGCGCCTGTGCGTGGTGGTGGACGGAGAAAAGGACGTGCTGACCAACATCGGGTCATCGCTTCCCGTCAACGGCATTGCGATCTTTTATCTGATCCTCCTGTTCCCTGCGGCACTTCTGCTGGTGCGCTCCTGTAAGATCCGTTATTATATCTACCAGGAAATGCAGATGCAGGATCGCGCATGAGAGGGGGCGGTCAAATGGAGATTCGAAGAGCGAGGCTCGAGGAGCTTGACGAGATCATGTCGCTGTACAGTGCCGCGCGCAGCTATATGCGCGAGAACGGAAACCCCGAGCAATGGGCAGGGGGGTATCCGTCTGAGGAGCTGATCCGTGCCGATATAGATGCGGGGCAGAGCTATCTTTGCGTGGAGGATGGCGAAATTCTTGGTGTGTTTTGCTATTTCTTCGGAGAAGACCCCACCTATCGGCAGATTGAGGACGGTGCGTGGCTGAACAGCCATCCGTACGGTGTACTGCATCGGATCGCGGTCTCCCGACATCAAAAGGGCGTGGCGTCCTTCTGCTTTGACTATTGTTTTTCGCAATGCGGCAATTTGAAGATCGATACCCACCGCGACAATAGCCCGATGCAACGCTCGCTTGCCAAGAACGGATTTTCCCGTTGCGGCATCATCCGTCTTGCCAACGGTGACCCACGCATCGCATATCAGAAGAGCCGTTTGTAAATGCAAAAACAAAAGAAGTCGATCCCCTATGCGAAAGGGATCGACTTCTTTTAGTTACGCTGTTGCTTGTATGTTATGACAGCGAATTCAGGATCATATCGCGCATATGCATGACCTCCAGCGTTTGCGCGGGGTCAAAGCTTGTGCTTTGGGTCTCATAGAATCGGAGAATGTCCTCGATCAAGCCGAAGAAGAAATCCGAGTTGATCGTACGGTAGGCGTGTGTGCCGTCTGCAAGCTCCACCGCTACGGTAAAGGGAAGCTTGGGATCGAACACAAAGGATGCGCCGGCTCCGTGCAGGGTGGTCACGTGAGAGATCACTTGCGTTCCTTGCTTATGGGTGACCACGTTTTGAGCGGGATCTCGCAGGAGCATTACTGCCATCTCGACCTGATGGATCAGATATTCGGGCAGATTTCCGCCGCCACCCGTAACGATCAGATTGGATACCTCGCCCAAGCCCTTCAGCTCATCGGCGTAACGAAGTGCAGAGGTGCTGAAAAAGGGCGTGCCGTATTGCTTTGCGAGTGCAAATATCTCCTCGGCATCCGCAAGACAGGGTGCAAAGGTCTTGTCGATGTAGGTGGGCTTGCCGTAAGACAGAACTGTGCGTGCGTAGGGGAGATGTCGGTCGGGATCGCTGGGCGCAAGCACGAGAATGACGTCGCTCTTTTCGCAAAGCTCCTCAAGTGAAGCACAAAGCGTAGCACCGTATGTTTCGCACCACTCTGCCGAGGTTACCCCGTTCTGGGGAGAGACGTCAAGCTCTGCCCAGGCATAGGCGACTGTGTAGTCGGTACCAAGTGCTTCATTTGCCTTTTGGATCCATGCCGGATATTTGTTGGCGTGCCATTCGGAGAGATAATAGTCAACGAATCCAATCTTTTTCATATCAGAAGGAGATCTCCTTTTTCTGTTCTGCCGAAGCGTACAGCGAGTCAAGCAGCTTTGCACTTTCCAGAATGTTTTCGATATTGTTCTTGTCCTTTACACCGCTTTCGATCGATTCCAGGAATGCGCGATCCTCGCAAAGATACATATTGGGAATGTCATATTCGGGAGCTTCGATTTCAAGCGTTGTGCCGTCGTAGAACTCGAATTTTTTGCCGTAGATCAGGCGTGCGCCGCCCTTGTCACCGAGAAAATCGATGAACATTTCGTTCTGTGCAATGTTCTGCGCCCATGCACCATTGAAGGAGATGCTTGCCTTATCGGTACGGATGTGACCCGTGATGAAGTCATCCACGTCGTTCGTACCGTTTTCGATATCAGCGGTATCCTCTGCCCACATTTTTTCGTATTTGTAGGACTTCATGTCCTTTGCCATTTCGCTGTATGCGTCGCAGGTCAGGGTCTGCAGCTTGGCACCGCCGAGGATGTAGAGGATCAGGTCCAGGAAATGAACGCCCCAGTCGATCAACACACCGCCGCCCGATTGCTCTTTTGTGGTAAATGCGCCGCCAAGTCC
>JAZOPW010000006.1:0-3718 GCA_045655785.1 Eubacteriales bacterium | reverse complement strand
TGCAGGATGCTGAAAAATCCTGAGCTTTTCTTTTCTTTTTTGATAACAGCTTCCGACATAATCGTGATCCTTTCTATTGTGTTTTGATTCGGTATTGCATGACCGAGGTCTCTCCGCCGATCACGTTACCCGACCGTGTTTTGATGGCTTCCACTGTCTCGGGATCGGTCAGAAGAACGGGAATGCAGGTGGGGTAATTGCGACCGCGCAAAAGATTGAAATCGACGCGTGCAATCACGTCTCCTGCCTTTACCGCATCTCCCTGTGCGACCATGGCAAGGAAGCCCTCGCCCTTCAGCTCCACGGTGTCGATCCCAATGTGAACCAGCACGTCAAGCCCGTCCTCGGTCACGATCGTATAGGCGTGTTTTGTGTCGGGAATGCTTTCGATCTTACCGTCAACAGGACTGTATATACTGCCGTCGGAAGGCTCTATGGCAAAGCCGATGCCGAGAAGTCCGCCTGCAAATGCCTCATCGGGAACCTCGGACAGCGGAATCGCGCGTCCGTTCGCCACGGCAAGCAGTGATTTGTCTTTCTTTTGAAATAGCATGATGCTCTCCTTTTTCTTTTTTTATCTGCATTCGGTTACCTTTCCGCGCAGTCCAAGCAAATAGGGAACCGACACGGACAATTCATCAATGCGCATATCCGCAAAGCGTTGCGTCAGATGCAGATCTGCCGCCATTTCTCCGCATATACCGATCCAACCGCCTCTGTGATGGATCGCGTCGGCAGCTTTTTTGATCAACCGCAGCACAGGCTCGCGATTTTCATCGCACAAGTGTGCAAGGGAAGGATTCTGACGGTCAGCCGCAAGTGTATATTGGGTCAGATCGTTTGTGCCAACCGAAAAGAAGCTGACCTCTTCTGCCAATTCTTCGCTCATGATCGCCGCCGCAGGGGTCTCGATCATGATCCCAAGCTCAATTTTTGCGTCAAATTGCTTGTTTTCTCTTTGTAATTCTTCCTTGCATTCTTCAATGAGACGCTTGCTCTGACGCACCTCATCGACCGATACGATCATGGGAAGCATCAAGGAGAGTGTACCGAATGCCGAGGCACGCAGGATCGCGCGGAGCTGTGTTTTGAATAAAGACTCTCTTGCGAGACAGATCCGAATGGCACGAAATCCGAGTGCTGGGTTTTCTTCTTCGGGAAGACCGAAATAGGGGATCTTTTTGTCGGCGCCAATATCCAAAGTCCGAATGATCGTGCGCTTTCCCTGCATGCGGAGCGCAATGTCGCTGTATGCGTGGAAAAGCTTTTCCTCGGACGGATAATCGGCTGCCCCGAGATAGAGAAATTCGCTTCGCAACAGCCCGATGCCGTCGGCACCGTTGGAAAGCGCCGCATTTACCTCACTTCCGTCTCCGATGTTGGCATAGATCAGCATACGGTGACCGCTTCTTGTCACAGCGGGCTTGTTCATCAGGGCGCGCAGATAGCGGTCATGCTCTTGCGCGATGCGATCGTCCTTGCCGCATTTTTCGGCAAAGATCGCCTTTTCCTCGTCGCTTGGAAAGACCGTCAAGGTTCCTTCCGCCGCGTCCAATAAAGCCTCGGCACCGTCAAGTGCCTCGTCGACCGTGCCGACCCCGATCAGGGCAGGGATCCCCATGGCACGCGCCAAAATAGCCGTGTGGGAATTTGGCGTGCCGCGAAAGGTCACAAACCCGAGGATCATCGATTTTTCAAGCATCACAGTCTCGGACGGTGAAAGATCGTCGGCAACCAAAATAAAGGGCTCGCCGTCATTTTTGAGATTTGAATCCTCGTTTCCCGACAGGTAGCGTGTGATCTGACAAGCAATGTCCTTCATATCGGCGGCGCGTGCCGAAAGATAAGGATCATCCAACCCCTCAAACATCTGTGTAAATCTTCTTACCGCATATTCCAATGCGTCTTCCGCACTGTTTCCGGTGTCGATCTCGGTATGCAAAGCATCCAGAAAATCGTCATCTTCGACCAACATCGCATGGATCTCAAAGATCTGTGCTTCCTGTTCTCCCACCTCTGAAAAGGCTTTTTCACGAAGTGTCATCAAATGAGTGGAGGTTTCGTGCAGAGCCTTCTCCAAGCGCGCCCACTCCTGTGATGGATCGTTGGAGCCTTTATTTTTGATGCTTTTTTGAGAAGCACGACGAAAAAAATTCAAATTTCCGGCGCGCCTTCCGTTGCTGATGCCTGTGCCGTGCAGGATCACGGAGCACTGTTTTTTATACTCCATTTTTACTCCTTGCTTGTGCTTGTACTTCCGTTCATTCCGTCCGCGCAGAATTGCTCCAGAGCAAGCGCGGCACTCTCTTCATCATCGCCATCGATAAAAAAGGTCAGCTCGGTTCCTTTTGTCGCTCCCAGACTCATCAGAGAAAGCAGACGCTTGCCGTCGGCTTCCTTGCCGTTTGCCGATACGCGTATGACGGAATGAAAGCGTTTGGCATAGTTGGCAAGCATCCCCGCAGGGCGAGCGTGCATGCCGTTCTCATCTTCAATACAATAGGTAAATCGTTTCATGGTCGATCATCCTTTTCGGTTTGGTTTTGCTACTATTTTGTCTGCTTTGCGGTAAAGTTATTCATTTTTTTCAAAAGCGTGTAAAACTCCTTTGAGCATACACCCAAAAAAAGCCGAGTAACTGTGCAAATCGCGGTCGAATAGAATGGTGAGCATTGTATGAAATTATTTTTTATTCATTATTTATTATAGTGTTGCATCCATTCGAGGGGGGACGCCAGAAAGGAGCAGTCTTTTTGCATCCGAAAGAGTATTGTCATTTTGCCAAAACAAAGCCCGAACAAACGCCAAGGTTTGTCTATTCGTATGAAATCTTTTTTTTGAATCGCTTTTTTTGAAAAAATATTCGTCAAACCTCTTGACAATTTTCGATAAATCGGGTATAATTGGTGCATAATACGAATATTGAATGAATATTTATTCATGGAGGCAGATTATGAACAAGGAAAATATCAAAAAAGTCGTTTTGGCATATTCGGGTGGTTTGGATACGTCCATTATCATTCCGTGGCTGAAGGAAAATTATAATAACTGTGAGGTCGTGGCGGTTTCGGGTAACGTAGGACAGGCTGACGAATTGGAGGGCTTGGAGGAGAAGGCACTGAAGACGGGTGCATCCAAGCTTTACGTGCTTGACCTGACCGAGGAGTACGTAGACGAATACATTATGCCTTGCCTGAAGGCGGGTGCTGTTTATGAGGAATATCTTTTGGGTACCAGCCACGCACGTCCCTGTATCGCAAAGGGCTTGGTAGAGATCGCGCTGAAGGAAGGTGCTGACGCCATCTGTCACGGATGTACAGGTAAGGGTAATGACCAGGTTCGTTTCGAGCTTGCTATCAAAGCCTTCGCTCCCGATATGGAAATCATCGCTCCCTGGCGTGTTTGGGAATTCAAAAGCCGTGAGGACGAAATCGAATACGCTATCCAGAAGAACATTCCTCTTAAGATTACAAGAGAAACAAACTACTCAAAGGATAAGAACATCTGGCACCTTTCACACGAAGGTCTCGATCTCGAAGATCCCGCAAACGAACCCAAGTACGATGAAATCCTTGAACTTGGCGTAACTCCCGAAAAGGCTCCCGATGTTCCCACATACATCACAATCGGCTTTGAAAAGGGTGTTCCCACAACGCTCAACGGTGAAAAGCTTGACGGTCCTGCAATGGTTACAGCTCTTAATGAAATCGGTGGTGCT
>JAZOPW010000005.1:0-4607 GCA_045655785.1 Eubacteriales bacterium | reverse complement strand
GAACGATGTTCTGAGCACCAGCTCTTGCTCTTCTGAGGTCGCCCTTTCTGTGAGGACCGTCGAGGATCATCTGGTCACCGGTATAAGCATGAACAGTGGTCATGATACCGGACTGGATAGCATATGCATCGTTAAGAGCCTTAGCCATAGGAGCGAGGCAGTTGGTGGTGCAGGATGCAGCCGAGATGATCTGATCGTCAGCGGTCAGAGTGTTCTCGTTTACAGAGTAAACGATGGTCTTGAGGTCGTTGCCTGCGGGTGCGGAAATTACGCACTTCTTTGCGCCTGCGTTGATGTGAGCCATGGACTTGTCCTTGGAGCAGTAGAAACCGGTGCACTCGAGAACAACGTCGATCTTCAGCTTCTTCCAAGGAAGGTTTGCAGCATCCTTTTCAGCGTAGATCTTGATGGTCTTGCCGTCAACTGTGATGGTACCCTCTTCATCGTTAGCAGAAACCTCATGGTTGTATCTGCCCTGTGCAGAGTCATACTTGAGCAGGTGAGCGAGCATGGAGGGCTTTGTAAGGTCGTTGATCGCAACTACCTGATAACCCTTTGCACCGAACATCTGACGGAATGCCAGACGGCCGATACGACCGAAACCGTTAATCGCAACTTTTACGTTTGCCATTGGAATAATCCTCCGTTTTATATGATTTTTTTGATAACCGATTGGTTGGAAAGGCAATTCTTCCCATACACTATATATTTTAACGCATTTTCGTCAAATATACAAGGGGTTTGACGAAATTTTATCAATTTTGTAACAATTTCTTGTTCTCTTCCTGTTTCAAGGGCTTTGTGTGTGCATTTTGCGAATACTTTTGTGCTTTTTTGGGGCAAAAGTGCATCTTCTCTTGACAAATCCCGTCCCGCGTGCTATACTGACGCCAATTACGGAGTGATAAAAAAGGAGCCGTCCCATGTCCACCTCAAAATTCAAACGCACGAAGCTTGCCTGCTACACCGCGTACTTTACCATGTCGTCGATCTTCAGCCTGCCGCCGCTGCTGTTTCTGACGTTTCGTGAAATGTACAACATTTCCTACACCCTGCTCGGCACACTTGTTCTCACCAACTTCTGCACACAGCTCGCCATTGACCTGATCTTTACCCTGTTTTCCAAGCACTTCAACGTGCGCAAGGTCGTCAGGCTCATGCCCCTGATCACCACACTCGGTCTTCTGATCTACGCCGCCGTTCCCACGTTCTTTCCCCAATTCGCCTATGCGGGGCTTTGGGTGGGAACCGTCATCTTCTCGGTGTCGGCAGGTCTTTCCGAGGTGCTGTTAAGCCCCGTGATCGCGGCGATTCCCTCCGACACACCGCAACGGGATATGAGTACCCTCCACTCTCTTTACGCATTCGGTGTGTTCACGGTCGTCCTGATCAGCACGGCATTCCTCAGCCTTTTTGGGTCGGAGAATTGGATGTATCTGACCGTCCTTCTGGCATTGTTGCCGATCTCGGCGGCGGTTTTATTCATGCTCTCCCCCATGCCGGATATGGATGTGTCGGGTAAGGACGCGGCAGCCGACCGTCCCTCCTCCAAAAAGCACTACCTCGGCTTGGCTCTTTGCGTGGCTTGCATCTTTTTCGGCAGCTGTGCCGAAAATACGATGAGCAATTGGATCTCGGGCTATATGGAAGCCGCACTGCACATCGACAAGGCACTCGGAGATATTCTCGGTGTGGCAATGTTCGCCATTCTGCTCGGCATCGCGCGCATCTCCTATGCGAGATACGGAAAAAACATCATGCGTGTCCTCCTGATCGGAATGATCGGCGCGGCGGTATGCTATCTGACCGTAGGGCTATCCTCGAATACGGTTCTGACCTTCCTGGCTTGTATCCTCACGGGATTTTTCACCTCGATGCTCTGGCCCGGCACACTGATCATGATGGAGGAAAAGATCCCCGGGGTAGGTGTTGCAGCATACGCACTGATGGCGGCAGGCGGTGACCTTGGTGCCTCGGTTGCACCACAGCTCATGGGAATCGTGGTAGACAAGGTATCGGTCAGCTCCCTTGCGACCGAGCTTGGAGCGTCCTTGGGTCTTACGCCTGAGCAGATCGGCATGAAGACGGGTATGCTCATCAGCGCGATATTCCCGATCATCGGCACAGGACTTTTGCTGTTTATCATTCATTATTTCAAAGCAAGCAGAAAAAGCGGCTATGGAAATTACACAATTTGAAAACTCGAACACCTTTTGCTAATCATCCTCGGCGACCCGCTCTATTACAGGTCGCCGTTCTTTTTTTCATGTCCCGTACAGAACAAAAAGCGCATGAGTGCAGGCAGATGCTTCAAGCGTCTCGGTTCCCTTGCCATCCGCCACGCCCATTCCAATCCGACCCTTGAAACAATCCTCGGTGCGCGGCGCAAGTCTCCCGCCCAAACGTCAAGGGAGCCGCCAAGCCCCGCCACCACGCGTACCTCGCCAAGCAAGGACAGATGCGCGCCGATCCAGGTCTCCTGAATAGGAAACCCCATGCATACAAACAGAATGTCGGGTCGCGCGGCACGAATCAGCTCGGTCACGCGCCGATCCTCCTCGCCCCCCTTTTGAAAATATCCCCAATAATATCCGCACACGCAGAGTCCCGGGTAGCGCAAGCCAAGCCGTACCGCCGCTCGCTCCGCCACTCCCTCCGCGCCGCCCAAAAGAAAGACACGCAAGCCCTCGTGCGCCGCTCGGGAAAGGAGAGCCTCGCCAAACTCGATTCCTGCCACGCGTCCCTTGAGCGGTGTTCCTCTGCGTCGTGCCGCAAGCAGAACGCCTGCTCCGTCGGGCAGTGAGAGCGTTGCGCGATTGAGCAGAGCCGCCTTCTCCCCATCCCGCCGACAGGCATCCAGCATTGTCGCATTGGGGGTCACCGTCCAACAGGGCTCCCCACGGTCAAGCAGAGCAAAATTCACCGCCTCCTCGGGGGTAACGTCATCTATTTTTACGTTGCATAGCTTAATTTGATTCATATTTCTCCAATAACGTCTTGACTTTTTCCTTTCGTTGCGTTATAATTAGTATCATGTAATATTATGCTTTTATGCGACATCATTCCGCTAAAACTATTCTGCGGAAAAAGGAAGGTTTTTCACATGGCAAAGAACAATGCAAAAATGGTAGAGCAGATCACGTCGATGGACGTCGATTTCGCACAGTGGTACACAGACGTAGTCAAAAAGGCAGAGCTGGTTGACTACTCGGGCGTCAAAGGCTGTATGATCATCCGCCCCTATGGCTACGCGATCTGGGAGAATATCCAAAAGGATCTGGACGCACGCTTCAAGGCACTCGGACACGAAAACGTCTACATGCCCATGTTCATCCCCGAAAGTCTGTTGCAAAAGGAAAAGGATCACGTGGAGGGCTTTGCGCCCGAGTGCGCATGGGTCACGGTCGGTGGCGGTAACAAGCTGACCGAGCGTCTTGCCGTGCGTCCCACCTCCGAAACCCTGTTCTGCGAACATTTCCGCGATATCATCCAATCCTACCGCGATCTGCCCAAGCTCTACAACCAATGGTGCAACGTCGTCCGTTGGGAAAAGACCACCCGTCCCTTCCTGCGCACCTCCGAGTTCCTCTGGCAAGAGGGTCACACCATGCATGAGACTGCAGAGGAAGCAAGACAGGAGACCCAGCAGATGCTGAAGGTCTATGAGGACTTCTATGCCGAGTCGCTTGCGATCCCCGCATACACGGGACGCAAGACCGAAAAGGAAAAGTTTGCGGGTGCCGAGGAGACCTATACCATCGAGCCCATGATGCACAACGGTGTGGCTCTGCAGGGCGGAACCTCCCACTATTTCGGTGACGGCTTCGCAAAGGCGTTCGACATCACCTTTACGGGACGCGACAACGTGCAAAGATACCCGCACCAGACCTCCTGGGGCGTTTCCACCCGTATGATCGGTGCCATCATCATGACACACGGCGACGACAACGGCCTGATCCTGCCGCCTCGTGTGGCTCCCACCCAGCTTGTCATCATTCCCGTGGCGCAGCACAAGGAGGGCGTCCTCGAAAAGGCAAATCAGATCAAGACCGAGCTTGCCCAAAAGTTCCGCGTCAAGCTCGACGACAGCGACAACTCCACGGGCTGGAAGTTCAGCGAATACGAAATGAAGGGCGTTCCGCTCCGTTTGGAGATCGGTCCGCGCGACATCGAAAACAACTCCTGCGTATTGGTCAGCCGCGTCACGCGCGAAAAGACCTTCGTCTCTCTTGACAACCTTGCGGAAGAGGTCGAAAAGGCACTCAACAAGGTGCATGAGGAGCTTTACAACCGCGCACTCGAGAACCGCGCCAACCGTACCTATGAGGCTCGCTCGCGCGAGGAATTCCTTGACATCGCCGAGAACAAGTCGGGCTATATCAAGGCAATGTGGTGCGGTGAGACCGCCTGCGAGGAAGAGATCAAGGATATTACCGGCGGCGTGAAGTCGCGCTGCATCCCCTTCGTCGAGGATCACCTCGGCGACACCTGCGTCTGCTGTGGCAAGCCCGCAAAGCACATGGTCACCTGGGGCAGACAGTATTAAGAGGATTGAGTTTTTTGCGGGGGAAGGGAAACTTTTGAAAAAGTTTCCCTTCCCCCGCACC
>JAZOPW010000004.1:0-3586 GCA_045655785.1 Eubacteriales bacterium | reverse complement strand
GACCGAGGTTATGGCAACGATATCGTAAAAGCCAAGCTTCTCGTAGTTTATTTTCTGAACACCCTCATCGATCGCTTTGAACTCCGCACCGTATTCTTTTGGGGTAAGCGCGGCAAGATACGGCATGGTCAGCGGCATATAGCTCAGCGATTTGGTAAATGCGCTTTTATAACGGTAATTGTTATCATACGGAGTTATGAATAGTATTTTCATCCTTTTTCACCTCCGGGATATCGGCGATATCGGGGATATCGCTGTTGTCGCTCATGACGTCCGCACCGAATATCTCAAATTCCTTGGCATATTTACGGTATCCGATGTTGACAAGCATATAAAGGCTTTTCATGGTTTTCGGTTTGGTAAGGTCAATCCGTTTCCAGATATTCTTCCACGAGTACGTTTCCTTCCACGCCCACGCAATACCTGCCTCAAGCTCTTCCTTTGTCATTTGCTTTGGATGATACACGCAATGCTCAACGTCGTACATAGCGAAATCGTGCTCCACAATACGCCCCTCGGATTCAAGCTCGCGATAGAACTCGGTTCCGGGGAATGGCGTGATGATAGAAAAACGCGGCAGATCGATCTTGGCTTCAAGGCAGAGGTCAACGGTACGCTTGAACACGTCGGGGCCGTCCTCGTCTGCACCGAAGGCAAAGCATCCCATGACCATAATACCTCTGCGATGAAGCTTATCCATAAGCGCCTTGTATTCTTCCACGTGGTTTACGCCTTTGTTGATACCTTGCTGTGTTTCCTGATTGACCGACTCAAAGCCAACAAGAATACCTTTGCATCCGCTTTTTTGGAAGATATCAAGTAATTCCTCGTTGTGTCCGATAGCGGTAGTGGTCAGACCCATCCACCACTTTTTGAGGGGTATCATTGCCGTAAATAGCTCCTTGGCGTATTTCACGTCGGCAATCAGATTGACGTCGGGGAAAATAACCTCTTTCCCCTTAAATGACTTTATTTCTGCGATAACGTCCTCAACAGGACGGGTGATAACACCCTTGCCAAATGCGGCAGGATAGGCGCAGAAGGTGCAGGAGTGATTACAGCCGCGCACCGCTTCTACGGTATTGAGGGTTATGTATTTTTTCTTGTTGAGCAGGTCCTTGCGCGGCAGAGGTCTGTTCGCAATATCGGGACATCCACCGCCGTGATAAAAAGGCTTCAAACAGCCATCACGGATGTCGAGCAGAGCCTGCGGAAAGGTCTTTTCTCCAAGACCTGTAAGAACGGCATCGGCGTGCTGTGCCGCTTCATCGGGCATAAGTGTTGGGTGAACACCGCCAAGAAGCACGGTTTTACCAATGCTTCTGAAGTAATCAGCAAATTTATAGCATCTTGAAGACGTACCGGTAATGTAGGTAATGGCAATCACATCGGCATCGTTGTCAAGCGGAATCGCCTCTGCTGTTTCATCATAAATCACGACCTCTGCTTCAAGCTCCTTCGGAACAAGAGCTGCAAGGAGTGCAAGCGTGATAGGGGCATAATGAAGCCCCTTATGAAACATACCGTTATATCTGTGCATAGCACCTGCCGGTGAAATCAATGCAATTTTCATTGAAAGCTCCTTTCTCGGATCAACCGATCGGAATAAATGAGGATACTGCCATTAAAATAATAAATAATGCAACGAGGGAGAGCATAATCTTATTGCTCGAAAACTTGCCAAGCAAAAGATTTGTTTTGGGAGTCTTTACCGCATTGTAATATGCAGGCAAAACCACAATAACAAGTATGATGGAGAGAGCACCCGCGCCAATTTGAACGTAGTCAAGTATACCAAGAGGCAGAAGGACAGCAATTAAAAGCGCAGGAATGGTAGCAATAAACCAAGAGATTCTTGTGGATAAACCGAACTGTCCACCGACCACGTCGGCAAACGCAAAGCCGCTTGACCAGAAGGAAGTAAACATTGCAAGTAATACAAGAACCGAGCAGAGTATCTTCACAAAGGGGATACCAATGCTCTCGGAAAGACCTATGGTTGCGATCTCCGTAACAGTATCTGAGCCGAGAATAACTGCCATGGTAAATGCAACTGTGATCAATGCGTTAAGTGAAAGACCTCCGATAACTGCTTTGCCTGTCAGTTCTTTCTTTTCAATATGGTTACACACCTGAATGATGGAAAAGATGGCGGAAAACGCGAACATAAATAGTCCGTATACCGCAAAGACGGTACTTGGCGCGCCAAAGGAGAAGCTGAGATTTCCCTTTACGTTGAGGAAGGACAGAACCATAAGTACAAGCACGGCAGAGCCAATCAAGATCATAGAGAGCTTTTCGCCGACTCCCATGCCCTTGACTCCGAAAATAATCACAACCGATGCAAGCGCATAAAAAATGATTTGGGTAGCCGTACTGTTAATTCCGAGGAGATCAGTGAGGACGTTTCCGGCACAAAGAATATATACTACCAAGTTTTCAAGCAACAGCAATACGAGCAGAACGAGAAAGGCAATGTTAAGTGCCTTTTTTCCTTTTCCGCTGAACAGATGCTCGTCGAGTATAGCAAGTAAATCGTCAGGCTTCTTCGAATTGCGAGTAAGGTCTGCGATGATAAGATACATCACCGCGCTGACGGCATAAGCAAGTGCAAGAGCTACAAGCGTTCCAAATACGCCGATTTTGCTGATGGCATACGGAATGGTAAGGATGCCTGTTCCGATACCTGCGCCGGCAACCAGCATAACGGATTCTATAAAGGTTAGTTTTTTTGTTTTCATATGTGTTTCCTTAATGCTCTGATATATTAGCAATGAATGATTATTTTGTCGATAAAGTAATTATATCATATTTTTGTGAATATTTCAATCGCATTGCTCATATTTACCAAACGTGTTCGGAAATTTATGGATGTTGAAAAACACGAAGAGGGGGGCACTTGATACCCATCCCTCTTACTCACCGATTTTCATCCTCACCCAATGGCAGAAGGAAGGCTTCAGCCATCAGCTACACTCCGAGTCGGAAGCCATAGGAGAAGGCGTCGCGCTCGGCAATGTTGTGCATCTCGTTCATACAGTCCTTGAATTTTTCAAGGATCTCTTTTTGCTTATCCGTGAGTGTTCCGTCCAGTTCCTCTCGATTCCGGGCAACCAACTTTAAGACTTCCTTCAGCCGTTTGTCGCCACGGGTGCATTGCTCGAAGGGGGAGATGTTGCCGTACCAGAGTTCGTTAATAATGTCCATAATGTTTGTACCTCCTGTCAGCACACAACAATACCACAGAAGGTGGAGAAAGTCCAGACCTTTTTCGAAAATAAAAATCCTTTTCTTTGACTACTGCGATTCAATATTTGATTTCTTACCTTATACAATTATATTGTGTTGTTGAAATTATTTCTATAATATTTTTGGAGTTATTATTGACTTTTCCATATTTCTATGGTATAATGGGCACACTCAAAGCAGAAGGGAGATGAATTGATGCGAGGCGTTATTTATGCACGCTATTCCTCGGACAACCAGCGTGAGGAGTCCATTGAAGGTCAGATTCGCGAGAACACGGCATATGCCAATAAAAACGGCATTGATATTGTCGGAACGTATATTGACAGGGCGTATTCTG
>JAZOPW010000003.1:0-2090 GCA_045655785.1 Eubacteriales bacterium | reverse complement strand
CCAGATCTCGGATAGTTTTTCGTTCCATGTGTTGAGTGCGTTGGTCAGGTTTTCAACGATCCAATTGTTTGACACATATTCTCCTTTCCATAGCAAAAGCCGCTTGGCTTGTTACCAAACGGCTCTGCATACTTATTTTATTTTTCTTCAAGACACTTTTCAATGTTTCTGCCTGCATAAAACACATGAAGCACAATGACGTTACCCGATTCTTCATTTGCCAAATAAAACACCAAGTAATTTCCAACCGACATTTTGCGCAGTCCTCTACTCTGCCACGGCTCTTTCTCATAAAGCGGAAACCGCAGAGGAAGTTCCCCGAGAGTACCGACTGCCTTTAGGATGCGATCGATTAAATTCTTTGCATTCGCAGGCTCCAATAACGTGTTTGAAATATAAGAATGAATGTTGCGCAGATCATCACCAAATTCGGGAGCTACCGTTACGTTCCATTTCTTCATACACCAAGTTCCCGCCTGATCTGTGAGTCAAATTCTTCAAATGCAACACCCTTTCCTGCGGCAGCAGAACGAACAGCACCGTCCATCAACGTGTTAAATTCTTCATCCGTGAGCGCTCCGTATGCAACGGGAGCATTTTGCGGAAGCTTTACGTCAAATGGGATTCCTCTTTGCAAAACAAGCTGTTGCAAAAACATTCCCATTGCCGTTGACATGGAAATACCAAGCTGATTTAAAACGGCTTCGGCTTGCTCCTTGACAATCGGATCAACTCTTGTAAAAACATTTGCGGTTTTAGACATATCACAAGACCTCCTATTTTACTTTCACCTATAGTATATCACATTGTATTGCGTTTTGCAAGCATTTTGCCAATATTTTTTTGAAAAATTTACCCCGTAATCAAGGTCAAGATCTCTTTGGCAAAGGCAATCACCACACCGCCCGCAAGTGTCAGAAATCCGTTGGCGCGTTGGCTGGGATCGTGGCTTTTGAGCGACAGACCGATCTGCACCACGGCAAAGCCAAGCATAACCATACCGACGGCTCTCACAAGCCCGAACATAAAGTCCGACAGATTGTTGACCACCTCAATGGGATCATTCGTTTCGGCAAAGATAGGGACGGTCAGGACGCTAATGAGCAGAACCGCCATTAGTACCGCCGTCCACAGCTTCATTCGTTTTTGTTTCATGTTCTTCACTCTCCAATAGATTTTTTAGAAAATTGAGTAATTCCTCGGTTTCGTCCTCATCGTAGGCGTAAATACCGGCATAATATTCATCCAAGCGCGGGATCTCATCAAGGTTCAAATCGGGATAGTCCGCAATGTCCACGATCTCAATTCCAAAGCCCTCGGTTTCGATCTTTCCGTGGTCGTATTTCTCGCCTTCCCCGTCCGCGCTCAAAGCAATGTTCGGGTGCGAGAGAATGTCATACTTGTAGTCAAGGATCGGGCGCTCGCCTCGGATAAAGAGGATCGCATATTGGTTCTCCAGCATCCGCACCTCATCGGGTGTCATCAGTTCTCTGCCCGTCACTTGGTAATTGGTTGAGAAATTCCCGCGCAAGCCGTCGCTCCGACCGTAGGTGTTGGTATCGATCGTTTCCTTTCCAAGTAGCTCCGACACGTACTTATGGGTGCTTTGCTCGTTGCCGCCGAGATATAGGAACTCGTCACAGTTGCCGACGATGCTTTCCCACTCCTTTGCAAATAGGGCTTTGAGTTGGCTGATATTCTGCAAAATGATGCTGACAGACACCGAGCGCGAGCGCATCACGCTGAGTATTTTGGAAAAGTCATCTGGTAAGCTGACGTTCGCGAACTCATCCATCAAAAAATGGACATGAACGGGAAGCCTGCCTCCGTAGACATTATCTGCCTGGTCGTAAAGCCGTTGAAAAAGTTGGGTGTACAGCATGCCGATGATGAAGTTAAAGGAGCTGTCATTGTCGGGGATAACCGCAAAGATGACCGTCTTTTCCTCTCCAATCTTCTCCAATTCCAATTCATCGGTTTGGGTAATGCTAGCAAGAGAGTCCAGATTGAATTTCTCCAACTTTGCCAAAAGGCTGATCTGAATGGATTTCAGAGTCTTTCCTGCAGCCTTCTTATAGCTGTTGTAGTAT
>JAZOPW010000002.1:0-8403 GCA_045655785.1 Eubacteriales bacterium | reverse complement strand
CCGTAAATGGGATGACCCAATGCGTAAACGGTGTTTCCAAGCAGTACCAGCTTCTTTGCACTCTTACCAACCGCAAAGCTGCAGGTGGGAGCCTCTTTGCTGATCACGATCGGCTTTTGCAGAGTGTCAAACTTCAGATTTCCGATTGACTTGCATTCAAACGGCAGCTTCGGTCCGTAGGTAATATAACGACCCAGACGGGTTGTAAAGTAATCAGAACGAACCTTGCGTGATTGCTCTATAGAAGCCTTCCATGCAGCGTCTTGTGCGTCACCCTCGTTCAGACCAACAAGAGATATTGCCTCAGAGCGAGTAACGTCACCACCGCAATCGGGATGTGCCTCCTGTGCCATAGGCTGTGCAGAATCCTGATCCAATTCGCTGTAGAATTTCTGCAGTACATAGTAGGTGACCTTGGGCTCACGGTGAATGGTCACAAGTCCCTCATACTGCAAGCCTTCGACACAAGCGGTATTACGGTTGAATTCGTACATATCGGCAAACATCCAATAACACATACCTGCCAAGCGTCCACGGCGGAAGCCTTCCTTCATCTTATCGCAGAAGCGCTGGAAGAGAGCAGGATTGTTCACAACAAACCATCCACCCCACTCAGTATAGATCAAGGGCTTGTCGGCATAATGCACAAACTGCTCTTCCAAGGAAGATCCTCTGTTCTTTCTGCCCGAGGTATGGTCAATATCGGGACCGTACGGATGCTGGGTATAGAAATCGATGTTTGCAATGCTGAACATCTCCTTGGTCATATCGATGTCCATGCAGTTTGCACCCGATGCATAGCGATCGGGGTCATACTTACGGCTGAGTGCGACTGCTTCATTCAGGAATTCCTGTGTGAAGTTACACTCGTTAAAGCTCATCCAGAACGCAACACAGGGCAGGCTACGGTCACGGATGATGGTCTTTTTCAGAACCTCAAGAGCAGGCTCGGTTTGTCTCGGATCGCTCATATTCGACCACCAAAGACCAGGCTCCTCACTGATCATCAGACCCATGCGGTTCGCCAATTGGATCACGCGCTCGTCATGCGGATAGTGAACCAAACGAACAAAGTTCGCGCCCAGATCCTTGATCATGCGGAAATCCTTTTCGATTGCTTCATCGGAGATGGTCTGTCCTTCCTCGGCTGTGCCAAGATCGTGACGGCAAATACCCTTGAGGAAGAAGGGCTTTCCGTTCAGATAGAAGAGGTTTTTGCCCATCTTGAAGGAGCGGAAGCCGACCTCTACGTTCCAATTATCAACTGTTACGCCGCCAACCGCAAGAGTCACACAGAGATTGTACAATGCAGGCGAATCGGGAGACCAAAGCTCAGGATTCTCTACTGCAAATGCCAATTGATCAAGACCTGTTGCCTTTGCGATCAAGGAACCGTCCTTCCACAGCTCTGCCACAACGCAAGCATTCTCTGCCTTCTTTCCTGCAAGCTCCACCGTCACGGTAGCATCTGCATGGGTCAGGTCATCGTTGAGGGTATGACGGAACCAAACGTCCTCAATATAGCTTTCGGCGCGAACCTCCAGATAGATCGCACGGATGATACCGCTGTAGCAGCACCAGCCGGACATCATACCAAAGGGAACGCTGATATCGGCAACCTTCACGGTGAGTTCATTTTCCTCACGCAACAGGTCGGTAATATCAAAGGACTCGTGGCAATAAGGCAAAGTCTTGCCTACTTCGGTACCGTTTACGATCAGAGTACCCTCATAGTTGATACCCTCGGTGCAAAGGAATACGCGCTTGCCGGGCTGTGCGCTCCAGGCAAAGCTTCTGGTATATTCCGAAAATCCACAAGGAGGATAGGAGCCCGGAACACGGCGAAGGGTGTATTCTCCATCCGGCACACGGAATTTCCACATTCCGCCAAGATCAATTTTTTGTCTGCAATTCATGTTTTTCATGACCTTTCTTTTTTATTATTTACAATTTTTCGGCATTCACATGCTTTTTCTCATTTGCATATGTGCCGTACAGAATCTGCTTTCCATTATCGGGTGCAAATCCAATGTTATGTTGCTTTCCGATCTTCTCAAGGATCAATTATTTTGCAGCTTCACAAAGTGCAGATGCGGTTCCGTACAGACCGAAGCAGTAGATGTAACGGTCAATAGAATCCTTGATCTTCTTGATCACGTAGAACTCGGGATCGATTCCAAGAGCCGCAATGTTCTTGTTCAGTACTGCAAGTGCTTCCTTCACTTCCTTGTCCTCAAGCGTATAGTGTCCGCACATGGAGGTGATCAGCTTCACGTTCTCCTCGTCCTTCATGATCTCCTCAACGGATGCCGTGCGCTTGTCTCCAACCATCCATTTTCTCCAACGCTCGCCCTTTACGGCATGCTCGGACAGGATCGCTCTCAGGTTACTCTGATCCTTCTTAGCCACGAACTTCTCCTCGGTCGTGATCAGCTCCAGCAGAGCCTCGGTCTCAACAAGTCCGAATTCGGGAGCTACGTTCATTGCATCAAGTCCGATGACAGGATGCTCGAGCAGAATGGTATTCGACAGGTAGTCGCCGTTATGCTCCTTCAATCCCGTTCCGTACTTATGCGTAATGTTGCTCAGGTTGGTTGCAGTAGGAGTATCATACTGTCCGACGTTCGAGGTCAGTCTTGTCAGAGTTCCGGTCTGTCCTACTACGAACAGAGGCATGGGAAGTCCCTTCTTCTCCAGAATGTCCTTCAGCTCCTTGATGAAGTTCTCAAAGATCTCGGGATCGATCAAACCGCCAAGGGTCTCCTCGGTTCCTACCTCATATGCAAGCTCCTTCCAGCCGCGCTTTACTCTTTCTGCCTCGATCTTCTCGATCAAATATACCGTACGCTCCAAAACGGTAGAAAGCGGTACAACGCCCTCGCCGCAGTGGGGATCCTTGGTCGGGTCGATGTGAAGCAGATCAAAGCCTGCCTCTGCGTCATCCAGATAGGACTGCAGCGCGATCTCCATTGCCTCGTCTACAGGGAGCTTATTGCTTCTCTCAGCGTCTCTCTGCCAAGGACCTCCGTGGTCACGGCAGAAGTAGCAGAGTCCGTCAAAGTTGATCTCATCCGCGATCTTTGCGGTGGTCTCGATGAATCTCTTCTGGTCAAAGCTACATACGTAGCCGCCGCCGAAGCGGTCGCTGTCTACCTGGTTACGGCTTGCGATCAAGATCAGCGGGAAATCCTTCTCCTTTGCCAGCTCGAGTGCTGCGCGAAGAAGGTTATAGGACATCGGGCCTACACCGATATGGGTAAATTTCTTTCCGCCCTTGATCAGATCCTTGGTAGCGGACATCATTTGTGTAATGGTGATCTTATTCTGCATGATTCATTAGTCCTCCTTGTCTTGCAGGTAGTTTTCGTATGTAATTTCCTTCAAGGGCTTGATTCCGAGCCACTTGTTCATTTCTGCGATCTCATCCGACAGGTTGCCCCATGCGATTGCATAGTGATGCTCGAATCCGCCCGACAGGATCGTATTGGTAAAGTTCAGAGCTGTAATCGGCTTTCCGTTCAGCTTCAGGTCATTCAGCCAGCCGCGGCTTCCGCAGTTACTCGGCTTCGTGTTGCCCATAAAGGTTCCCGTGAGGTTGAGGTAGCTTTCCATATCGCCGCTGAAGCGGAATACGGTTGCTGCTCCTGCGTCGAATTCCATGTCACGCACAACACCCGTGCCGCAGATCTTGCCCGGCTCGTGTGCCATACCGCTGTAGTTCTCGCCCAACGAATATCCCGTTGTCTGGCAGAATCTCTTCGATGCAGGTCCGCAGTGCCACATCATGACCGAGTCGTCCTTCTCATCAAATGCAGAGAAGTCCATGCACATCGTGCTGTCTCCGCTCATTTCCTGCAGGATCAGCATGCTGACTGCGCTCATCAGGTCACCCTCGCAGGCTGCTACGATCTTATCGTCGTTCAGCATACCGATGGTAGAGCATACAGAATACTTATAGTCATCCTGGAACTTCGGCCAGCAGGAGATTGCGATCGCGTCATATCCGAACTCATCAACAAAGCGGCGGTATGCAACGTACATCTTCAAGCTGAAGTCAGACAGCTTTGCTGCGGTGGGCGTCATACGGATGTTATCGCGGATCAGCTCCTCGCGGAATGCCTTGATATCGTTGTCGGTTACCTTCTCTACTCTCTTGATGATCTCGTCATACTCATGCAGACGGTTGATGGTGATGCCGTCAAACGTGGAGTACACGCTTCTCTCATCAAAGTACAGATCCAAAAATCCGGGTGCAAAGCCGCCGATGAGGGCGATCTTGGACTGCTTCATCTTCTTGATGGCGCCCAATGCCTTTACGGTCACTGCCAGACGGCGGCGGAAGCGCTCGTCATCTGCATAGCCGTAGAACCACTTCGACTTGATCTTATAGTCGCGCAGATATTTATCGTTGATGCCCTGATACATATTGTTGGAGCAGAACGAGTTAAACATAACGGGTCCCTGCTGGGGCTCCGGAATCGACCAGATTCCCACTGCCGCGTTCTTGATGCGGTACAGCACGGGTACCAAAAATCCTGCCGAATAGGACACGTTCAGCACCAGCAACAGGTCTACCTGTTCCTTTTCCATTGCGGCTACCGCTTCCTTTGCGTCTGCCTCGACGATTACCTGCTTCGGATATGCCACAAAATCAAACTGCATCTCCTCCGCATTCTTCTTCATCTGTTCCGTGATCTGAGCATATACCTGCTCCTTCGGTCCCGGAAAACTCAGCTGGGATGTCCCAACCATTCCTACTTTGATTCTCATCTCTGTTTCCTCCATTACTTTTTATATCAATCTTTGATGAAATCAACGTGACTTCCATCAATTATACATTGTTTATTATACAATAAAAAAAGCATAATGTCAATAGCATATGAAATCTTTATAGGTCGAAAATTCATCAAACTTTGATAAATTATTTTTGTAAAAAAAGTTGAAATTTTTTCATTTTTTTGCGTTTTTTTGATTCGAATTGTCGTTGGAAACGATTGACAATGAGTGAAAAACATGATATAATGAATGAAATTGTTGATGAGGTATAACATGATACAAACAAATTTTGAGATCAAAAAATCCAATATGCTCAAATTCTTTCGTGGATTGCGCGATTACGGTCCACTCTCCAGAAAGGAGCTTGAGGATCTGACAGGCTTGAGCTGGGGTAGTGTTTCTTCGATCAGCAACGAGCTGCTCAACAAGCACTTGATCATTGCGGAAAAGGAAGTGGTTACGACAGGACGTCCCCCCGATAAGCTTACGATCAATCCGCGCGTCAAGCTCTCTCTCGGAATCGATATCAACAGCGTGGGCTTGAGCTTTAATATCGTCAATCTGTTAGGTGAATCGATTCACTCCGCCTTTACACCTCTGCAAAGCCACCGAAAAGACGATCTTTTGATGTTTTTAAAATCCGAAACAAAAAAGATCATCAAGGACTTCTCTCCCCTGATCGGAATCAACCTTTCCATGCAGGGAAAGCTGAATCGCAGTACCGGTGTTTCGATCCGTACCAACTTTTTTGAGAATTGGAAGGACATCCCGCTTGTACAATTTTTTGAGGACGAGTTTCATATTCCCACCACGCTGTATCATGACCCGGAAGCACTTTTGACCTATCATTTGAGAAATGACCAACGTTTGAAAAACGCACAAAACGGAATCGTGATCCGTGTGGATGACGGTATTGGAATGGCACAGCTGGTAAACGGAAGGCTCTATGAAACGGGGGACGATACCTCCTGTGAGCTGGGACATACGATCTCTGTCCCCAACGGAATTCAATGTGCCTGCGGAAAATTCGGATGTCTGGAGGCCTATAGTTCCCTGCGCGGCATGAAATCGGCGTATTATCAGTCTGCCAATGCCAAATCCGAGCATTTTGTCTCGTTGCTGCTTACAAAGGATGAGGGGGCCTGCAAAATTATGGATCAGGCTTGCAAATATCTGGGCATTGCCATTGCGAATCTCTTTACCCTCTGCGCTCCAACCTTTATTTTGTTGGACGGTATCATTCCTTCCCTTCTTCCCGAGTTTTATGAAAAGGTAAAGGAATCTGCCGTTTCATATTTACATGCAGACTGCAACCTGTTGCGCGCGGTCTACAGACGCGACGCCGCATCGATCGGTGCTTGCTTTATGACAACGGACAAACGCCTGGAGGAGATCGTTTTCAATGATTAAATGTCTTTTGTTTGATCGCGACGGAACGCTCGGCTCTCTTGCGGATGACCGCTATCCCGAAACCATTACCCCCTACTGCGATATCAAGCAGGTATTTGATGCCTTGCGTAAAAAAGGATATACGGTAGGCATCATCACAAACCAATCCAGCATCGCGCGTGGAACCGGAAGGGGCTACGATTTTGACGCCGAATTTCGCGCTTACGGTGCGGATATATGGGAAATCTGCCCACACGATAATGCCGACAATTGCAATTGCAGAAAGCCGAAAAGCGGAATGCTTGTGTCGGTTGCAAAGCGACTTGGCATTTCCCCAAATGCCTGTGCCGTGATCGGAGACCGTCTCGGTGACGTGCTTTGCGCCGAGAATGTTGGCGCAAAAGGGATCTTGGTCTTAACCGGAAAAGGAAAGGCAGAAGTTGAGACCGTCAAAGAACAGTTTCCCGATCTGCTCGTTCTTTCACGCTTTGACGAGATTCTACAATATACCGAACAGCTTTGATGCAAAAGAAGGATCTTCAAGCCAAAATGGGATTAGAAGATCCTTTTTTCATTTTTTATTCAATTTCGAACAGGCAGACCGTAGCTTGCAGCATATTGCGCGGCGTAGGAGCCGGCAGAGCAGATCACGGTCAAGTCAAGAGGACAGTTTTGAAACGCGCCGTAGCTGATCGCCTCGACACTATCCGGAATCGAAACCAATTCAAGGGACACACAGCCCGAAAAGGCGAACCATCCGATTTGCTTGACCGTCCCCGGAAGCTCTATCGATGTAATTTTTGCGTGATCCGCAAAGGCGCGGTCACCGATTGCACAAACAGGATACCCACCAAGACGCTCGGGGATCTTCACAACACGCAAGCTTCCCGTATAGGCGGTTACCGTCACCCTTCCGTTGGATACGGTATAGCGAAAATCCTGCCACGCTTCCCCTTCTGTTGCGGAATCATCCTCAGGAGTAGTATCCGGCTCCTTGCCCTCCCCGTTGTTTTCCATCCCCGCCTCCAGCTCGGCGATGCGTGACTCATACTCTACCCTGCTTGTAAAAAGTGCGGTTTTGATACTCAAGAGCTCTTGCTGAAGCTCGGTCACCAATTGCTCATAATACGCAACACGTGCAGCATCATCTGTTAACGAGGAGGAGACTTGTTCTTCCTGTTTTCCTGCTGTATCCTCGGTTTTATCGGTATTCGTGAGATCAGACTTGTCCTTTGTCCCCTCACAGCCGCAAAGCAAGACACATAAAAGCAGTCCGAGCGCGATCTTTCTTTTCATCATCCATATACTCCCTTCTCATCATTGTTTCCCGACCAAAGACCTTGATCAGTTCCATAATATCATACCACATCAGACTTGTCGAAAAGACAAGAATGTCGCCGTACACAAAATTTTTTCCTGTTCAAGAGCGTATTAATTTGCTTTTTCGTTTTTTTGAGAAAGGTTTGCGTAAGATTTGAGAAAGAAATTGAGAAAGATTTTAGAAATGTTGAATTGTCAATGATAGGTGACAAAAAAGATTGAAAGACTTGTCAAGGTGGAGATTGTAAAGTTTTCGAGGGGCGAAAAGTTTACAATACTACCTTGACAAAGCACCTGTGATATAATGGATTTTGGGCGAAAGCAAAGCCTTGCTTTTGCCCTTGGCGACCTCACATAATAGCGAGATAATCTGTCAAGACCTCATTGGGGGAACGGAAATTCAGGCAGGTCTTTGGGATATTGTTAGAACGAGCATTGTATCTCTCAAGCTGCTTTCTGCCATCCTCAAGGCAATACATACGCATTTTCTTGTAGAACCGAGCCTCATCGATACGGCGTTGGCGTTCTACCTTGCCATTGTGTCTCGGTGTAGCAACACGGATCCTGTGATAGATAATACCGCATTGATCAAGCAGATTTTCAAACAAGCTCTTATGATCACAGTTCTTTTGAAGTAAAGCGTTAGTAAATTCCGAGCCATTATCTGTTTGTATTTCCCTTATGGGAAAAGGACATTTCTTAACAAGATTGGCAAGGAACTGTGCCGAGCTGTATGTACTGTGTTCGTCGTACATTTCTCTGTACGTCCAACGAGTACATTCATCTACGGCAGTGTATTGGTGGTATTTCTGACCGTTTGTAACGCAATAAGACGGCACAAACTTAACATCTATCTGTACCTTCTGTCCCGGATATTCAGCCCTCATATAAGGCTTATTTTTACGTGCTGTACGCTTT
>JAZOPW010000001.1:0-2537 GCA_045655785.1 Eubacteriales bacterium | reverse complement strand
GATCTCATCGATAAACAGAACGTCGCCCTCATTCAGATTGGTCAGGATTGCGGCAAGATCTCCCTGTTTTTCAATAGCGGGACCCGACGTGATGCGGATATTTACCCCCATTTCTGCCGCAATGATATTGGAAAGCGTGGTCTTACCGAGCCCGGGAGGTCCGTATAACAAAACGTGATCCAAGGGGTCATTGCGTTGCTTTGCCGCTTCAATATAGATCTTCAGATTTTCCTTTACCTTTTCCTGTCCGATATATTCATCCAGCGTTTTGGGGCGCAGGGAAATATCGACGTCGGAATCCTCTGCATTATAACCGGTATTCATAATTCGGTTTTCAAAATCGAATTCATTGGTATCCATAATGTGTCCTTTCCTTTAGGTTGGGATCAATACTTCATGAGCTTTTTGAGGGAAGTGCGGATGATCTCTTCCAGCTCCATGCCGTCCGTGTTGAGATCCTTCAACACGTTCAAAGCTTCTGCCTTTGTGTATCCAAGCACGATCAGGGCATCGGTTGCCTCGCTCAGCTTTCCACGTCCTCCCGTACCCACTGCAGTGGTGGCAGACAGCTCTGCAGACGCTGAAAAATCGGATGCAGAATGCTCCTTCATCAGCTTGTCCTTCAATTCCAAAATGATCCTTGCGGCTGTCTTGGGACCGATGCCGTTTGCCTTGGCGATGGTTTTTTTATCCTCTGTGCAAACCGCAAGCGCGAATTTTTCGGGCGTGAGGAGCGAGAGAATTGACATGGCGGCTTTGGGACCGACTCCAGACACCGAAATGAGAAGCTTGAAGGAGGCAAGCTCGGTTTCATTTGCAAAGCCAAACAGCTCCACGCCGTCCTCGCGTACTGCCATATAGGTGTAGAGCAGTACGGTTGGAGGTTCCTTGACCGAACGGTTGGGGGGCATGGCGTCATAGGTTGTACCGCTGATGGTCAGCTTGTATCCGACGCCGCCCGCATCCACTACGGCAACTCCGCTTTCCAGGTGTGCAAGCTTTCCGCTGATATAGTAAAACATGTGTTGAGATCCTTTCGGTTATTCTTGTTTGGGGTCATCTTGCGGCTCTTTTTCGAGCGCGTCCTGCGTCTCTTCCGCAAGGTCGGGCTCTGTTGGTTCCTGATCTGTCTCATTCATTAGAAGATCGGGATCGACTTCTTCCTCTTCTTCCATGTCCACTTCCTTTTCCGTTTCTTTTACAACAGGATCGGTGTTTTCTGGGGTGGGGACACAGACGACTGCGCGTAGTATCGGAATCTTTTTCATCCGCTTTTCAAATACAATGATCAGAATTAAGATCAAAAGCGAGATCAGCGAGACCCAAAGACCGATATGGAAGGTGTTGGGGCTGTAAATTATTTCAACGGTATGCGTTTCTCCCACGTCTCCATTTACATAGAAGGAAACAAGTGAGCCAAGTGCCTTGACGGTTTCGACCTGCTTGCCGTCCACATAAACCTTCCAGCCCTTGTCATATGCGATGGTCGTCATGACCAATTCCTTCTCACGCGAAGCGGTAAAGGTACCCTTAAATGAGGTCTCGGTATATTCCGTTATTTGATATTGATCCTGCGCAAGACGCGCCATAGCGTCTTCAAATACCGTCCAATCGATATAGTAGAAGCAATCCTGACCGATCATGGGGTAGAAGTAGGTCGAGGTCATGGTCATGTCAAGCGAAAGCTCGTCGCCTTCTTTTTGTTTGCCGAGCGAGATGATACGCGTGGTTTCATTTGCGCCAAAGGTTCCCATATCCTCGCCCACGCCGAATTCACTCAACGTCAGCTTGATCTCTCTCTGATAATCGGAGGGCAGGTAGAAGAATAGCTCGGCGTCCTCGGGCATTGTAATGTTGTAAGTCAAAATACCGTCCTCGTCGGCATTCCTGGGGGCGTAGCGGTAGTGATCGACCACATAGGCAAGCTCGAGATTGGTTGTATCCTCGGAATCAATCTGAATCGGAACAAAGACCTGCACGGTCTCTTCCTCTCCGAGCATCGCGGTGATAATGGCATTCAGACGCTCGAAGGGCGAGTCATAGTCGTCAACGTATTCGGCACTGTTTACGGTTTCATCGATGTTGAACCATTCGTTCAGCTTGCCCTTGAGGGCGGCGATTGCTTGCGCGATCTTGCTTTCCTCATCCTCGTCTTCTTCAATTGATGGGTCATCCTCACTTACCGTACCGACGTATCCGAGCGGAAAATCAAGCAGGGCATCATCCACGCCGTAAGCAATTGACAGGGCATAGGGGTTGTAATATGCGGTGTATCCGTGCTCCTCGTCGGTTTGATAGACCTCATAATAGTTTCGGTAAATCGTTTTATTGGAGATAATATATTTCAATCCCAACAGCGAGTCATTCACGGGGGTTCCGCCAAGATATTTTGACCAATGGGATTTTGATGCGTATCCCATTTTGTTCAGAAACTGAATGGTTTCCTTGTTCAAGGTGGAGGTCGAGCCAGAAAGTCCGCGGATATTCAACGCCATATTATCGTTTGTTTTACGGAAAAAAGTCTTTTCCATGCGGTA